>CANQZR010000103.1 GCA_947628405.1 uncultured Clostridia bacterium | reverse complement strand
AGCACCGAACGGGGCTTTGAACCCTCATAAGGACCGACAACGCCCAGTTCTTCAAGCTCGTCCATAACGCGCGCCGCACGGGCATAGCCTAATTTCAGCTTTCTTTGCAGGTAGGATACCGAGGCTTGTCCTGCGTCGATAAGCACCTCCACCGCCTGATCTATGATATCCCCGTCGCCGCTTGGCACGGCGCCGGTATCTGCGGCAGGCTTTTCTCCCTTTGGAGCAGGCATATTCTTTTCTATTTCTTCAATTATTTCGCTGGAATATTCTACCGTTCCGCCGCTCTTGATAAATTCAACAACGGCTTCAACTTCCTTTGTGGAAGCAAAGCAGCCCTGTATTCTTACAGGTTTTGGTATGCCCTGCGGATAGTAGAGCATATCGCCGTGACCCAGAAGTTTTTCCGCACCTGCCGTGTCGATAATTGTACGGCTGTCGATCTGCGAAGAAACCGTAAGGGCGATCCTTGAGGGGATATTAGCCTTGATAAGTCCGGTGATAACGTCTACCGTAGGTCTTTGTGTTGCAATTATCAGGTGCATACCTGCCGCACGAGCCATCTGGGCAAGACGGCATATTGAATCTTCGACTTCGTTTGAAGCCGCCATCATCAGGTCGGCAAGCTCGTCGATGATAATTACTATCTTCGGCAAAGGTTCAACGCCGTCCGTCTCCGCAGCCATTTCGTTGTAACCGCTATGGTCGCGGACGTTGTAATCCGCAAAAAGTTTGTAGCGTTTAAGCATTTCCTGAACTGCCCATGACAGCGCACCGGCAGCCTTTCTCGGGTCTGTTACAACGGGAATGAGCAGGTGAGGTATACCGTCATATACCTTGAACTCTACCATTTTCGGGTCGATAAGCACAAGCCGCACTTCGTCCGGAGTGGCATTGTAAAGTATGCTCATGATGATGCTGTTCGTGCAAACGGATTTACCCGAACCGGTAGTTCCGGCGATTATCATATGGGGCATTTTGGCAATATCGCCGATCATTATTTCGCCGTCGATATTTTTTCCCACTACAAAGCTGAGCTTGCTCTTGTTGTTTGCAAATTCGGGGCTTTCTATCATTTCACGGATAGTGACTATATCCTTTATCTTGTTAGGAACTTCCACGCCCACGGCGGCTTTGCCGGGAATAGGCGCTTCTATGCGGACTCCCGCTGCCGCAAGGTTCAGGGCGATATCGTCCGCAAGTCCCGTTATCTTTGAAATTTTAACGCCTGCGCTGGGCTGAAGCTCATATCTTGTAACGGTAGGACCTCTGTGGATATCAACGATCCTTGTCTGTACGCCGAAACTTTTCAGCGTATCCACAAGGGTGTCCGCATTGGCTTTCATTTCAGCCTCGGCGTCGGCAGCGTTAAGACTGTTATCAACGTTTTTCAGCAGCGATATAGGCGGAAAAGCGTAAGCGGCGGTTTCGGTCTTTTGCTCGGAAATTTCCTGCTGGATATCCGCCGCAGTAGGAGCGTCGGGCATATCGAGCTCGTCGTCGGTCTGTATTTTGTTTGAAGCAAGGGTAGACTGCTTTTTGGCTTTCTGCTCAAGAGGCTTAGGAGTAAATATCGAGGGCTTCTTTTCAGGCACTGAAGCGGCTTTCTTGATGATGTCGTCCAGTTCTTTTGATGACGCTTTTACCCTTTCCGAGGTCTCCTCCGATACTCTTACCGGGTGCGCCGGCATTTCCCACATGAATTTTTCCTGCTCGGAAAGCTCCTGTTCGCCGGCTTTTCCGGCAGGTATGGGGATATCCACATTGAAATTCTTTGCTTTTTCCTTTACGATCTTTGCAGGAACGTCCGAATTGGGAACGGCTTTCTTTCCCTTGGCTGTTTTAGCCCCCGGAGGCGGAACGAAATCTCCGCTGTCCTCCGAAACATATTCTTCTCTTGCGGCGTTTGCTGCGGCAAATCCGCGCTTTATAATGTTGATAAGGTCGATTATCGTCTTGTTTGCAAATATCATTATAAATACAAACATCAGCAGAACAACTATTATAGCGGCTCCGGTCTTTTTGAACAGCAGAAGCAGGGGAACTGCCAGCAGCGAACTGAACACTCCTCCTCCGCGGAGCTGTTTTCCCTCGGCATAGAGCAGGGGAATGATGTCGCTGAAAAAGTTTCCCTCCGGGATCTCCGTTCCCGAAAGTATCTGTACAAGCGCCGATACAAGAAAAATTATTATAAAGCACTGTATGACTTTTCCCTGTACGGCTTGTTTTGCCTTATCGGTGGCTATCATTATTGAAACGTATATCAGTATCACGGGGACGATAAACACCGAAAATCCGAACATTCCCAGAAAAATGTTATGTATGCTGTGCCAAGCCGATTCTCCTTTTATCAGCGTAAAAGCAAGTATCAGCACTCCCAGTGCGAAAAGTACCGTTGACCACAGCACTCTGTCGCCGAGATTGGTTTCCTCCTGCTTAGCTTTTGTGTTTGCTGATGTTTTTTTCGCAGCCAAGTATTTTTCCTCCCCGAATTATTTTACAAAAGATACCCTTGTTCCTGTTTTCATTTCATATATTGCAATTATTATCACGATAATTCCCAAAGCTAACGTATACCAAGCAAAAATGCTGAATTTATCGTTCATTACAAAAGCCTTTACGAGCCATATCGCAAAATATCCAGCAACTGCCGATACCGCAAAGCTGACTATAAGCGGCAGTATATTTGCCGTGATCTCGCTTGCGGACGCTTCACCGAGCTTTACCACAGCTCCTGCAAGAATTACGGGTATACCGAGTATAAAGCTGTATTCTACCGCGTCCTCACGCTTCATGCCGGTAAAAAGAGCCGAGCAGATCGTTGAGCCGGAACGTGATATCCCCGGAACAAGTGCGATCCCCTGAAAAACTCCTATTGTAAGAGCGGCAGGGACTGTAGTTTCACCTGCGGTCTTTGTGCCTTTGCCGCACTTTGTGCTGAGGAAAAGCAGCGCGGAGGTATAAAGGAACGCGATCCCCTCTGCAAGGATAGACGGGTCTGATGCAAGCCCCTCGAAAAAGTCCCTGAATATGTAGAATATGAACAGCGGAAGTATGGAAATTATTATCATTATTATCATTCTGCGTTCGGGATTCATGGCTTTCCACTTGAATTTTCCCGTGAAGATATCGCCTAACATTCTGAACGCTTCAATAATTAGCTTTTTTATCTTCTCCCGGAATGCAATAAACACCGCCAGCAGCGTTCCCAGATGAAGTACGATAGTCATCGTTACGGCGCCCTCTCCGTCCAGACCGGTAAAATGCTGGAAAAGCGACAGATGACCTGAGCTTGATACCGGCAGGAACTCCGTAAGTCCCTGCACGATACCTTGAATGACAGCTTCGATTATAGTCATAAAAACATTCCTTTTCTTATTATTTCTGACAATATATAGATATTCCTGCAATGCCGAGGAAATTACCCGTCTTTTTTGTCGTCCTGATAGCGTGGCTCACTGTTTTCTATCAGTTCGTAAAGAGCGTCTATAGCGTCGGACAGCGTTCCGAGAGAGTCGATAAGACCCTCTGCAACGGCGGCGTCGCCGTCAAGGACCGTTCCCATATCCATGGTAAGCTCTCCGGTATTCATAACAAGCTCTCTGTAGCGTTCGGGAGGTATCCTGCTGTTGCCCGAAACGAATTTTATTATCCTGTCCTGCATTTTCTCAAAGTAGGACATAGTCTGCGGAACGCCGAGCACAGTGCCGTTCATTCTGACAGGGTGGATAGTCATGGTAGCGCTGGGAACAATGAAAGATCTTTTTGCCGAAACTGCAAGAGGCACGCCTATAGAATGCCCTCCGCCGATAACAAGCGATACGGTAGGGGTCTTCATTCCGGCGATAAGCTCGGCAATGGCAAGTCCGGCTTCAACGTCTCCGCCCACGGTGTTCAGGATAATTATCAGTCCCTCAATGGAGCGGTCCTGTTCTATTGCAACAAGAGCCGGCATTATGTGTTCGTATTTGGTAGTTTTGTTCTGCGGAGGAAGTATATAGTGTCCCTCCACCTGACCTATTACCGTAAGGCAGTGTATAAGGTGCTTTGAATTTTGCGAAACTACTTCGCCGTTTTTTTCGATAAGGTCGGCACGGTCTATCTGTTCCTCGGTAGCGGTCTGATCGTTGTTTTCGTTGCAGTTCTGCATATATATTTCCTTTCCGGGCAATATTTATGGGAATATTCTGTACGGAAAGTTCAAAAATATGCACATTTAAATAATTATACATCATTTCCTGCAAAAAGTCAAGGCTAAGACGTCCAAAAAAGGCGCTGTCCGTTCCGCAAAAAATATGCCGCAGAGGAATTTCCCTGCGGCATATAAATATATGGCTGAATATTATTTTATTCTGCTTCAAATTCAGCGATCTTAGCCTGAAGTTCGTTATCTACTTCCTGAACCATGCTGTCGATAGCGTCGGCAAGAGCTTCTCTCTGGGTAGCCCAGTCGGAACCGCCGTGGAACGGTACTCTCAGACCGTTATCGGAAGTATCTACCGTGTAAGCTGCAATATCGGTGGAGCAGCCCGGTGCAAAGTCGTATACAGGATACTGACGTACAAGATCGTTGCAGACAGCAATTCTGTCGATGATCTCCTGCGACCACTGGTTGTCGTCCATAGCCTTTCTGTTTGCAATCTCGGTAGCGCCCTCGTCGTTGGATGCAACGATAGAACATTCAGCAAAACGTGCAACGCCCTCCGGGTTCTGTGCGCCCTTGCAGAGTGCATAACCGGCTATTGTAGCAGCGCCGTAAGGATCGGAACCTGCCGGAGACGGAACTGGAACGATACCTACATCAGCAGGATCCATCTTGTTTGCCCATGTTGAAGGATCGCCCTGGATACCCCAAGCGCCCCAGAGGAGGAACAGCTCTCTGCCCTCGCCCATGAACTGAGGCTGGATATTCCAGCTAAATTCTTCAAGGTTCATTACAAGACCATTCTGATAAAGCTCATAACCGAAGTTTTCAGCCTTTTCAAGTGTAGCGTCGGTGAGCATGCTCTTAACGTGACCGTCAACGTTCGCTACTGCAACTGCTCCGGAAGATGTCCAGAGTGCTTTTTCAAAGAACCAGCCGTCAAGACCGTACATACCGTTTTCGGCGTCAACAAATTCTTCAAGCATGGACTGGAATGTATCCCAGTTCCAGTTGCCCGCTTCGTAAAGCTCCCAAGGATCGTCCAGACCGTTTTCTTCAATGGTGGATTTATTATACATACAGATCTGCTCAGCAGTTATGCCTGTAACAAATTCAAAGTGCTTTCCGCCGAAGTTGAATATTTCCATACCTGTCTTGGTGTTCTGCCAGATAGCGTCGTTGATGTCGATATAGTCATCTATAGGCTGGAACATTCCGCTGTTTACACCCTTAGGGAAGTTGTAAACGTCGTCTCCGGGGAAGAAGTCGATTCCTTCGCCGCCGAGAACATATGTGGAAAGATCGTTGAAACGGTTTTCGTATGTAGTGCTGTAGTCGGTGACATATCCGCCGTACTTCTGCTCGAACATTTCAAGGTCAACGCCCTTGGACTGTCCGTCAGTACCGGGGTTCTTGGTATAGTGAGCAAGCCATTTGATCTCTTTGTTTTCGAGTTCAACGTCGTTGAGCTGGGACATTGCGTTTTCAAGGACCTCCTGTTCGCCGTCCTTGAGTCCCTCGGTGTTTACTTCGACTGTAGCCTGAGTAGTGGTAGTGCCTTCTGTAGTTGTGGTGACTTCTTCGCCGCCTGCGGCAGCAGTAGTGGTCCCGTCAGCTGTTCCGGACTGGGTATCGCTGCTGCAAGCAGCAAGACCTGCTACCATAGACAGAGCAAGAAGTCCGGTAAGAACTTTTTTAGTGTTTTTCATATGTAACCTCCTTAAAAATTTGCGGCAGGGAACGCCGCATAAAAAATCGGACACAAATTCACCGATATTTTTTATATCTTAATTATATCAAATATGAAAAAAATCGTCAAGAGAGTTTCTTATAATAAAATATTTGTCCCATTGTTTAATTTCTACAAAAAAGGTTTACGAAAACCTTTAAGTAAAACACTGTTATATGGAATAATATGTAAACGATTCTTAAAAAGGAAAATTTTAAGGCAAGGCTGCGCCATAACAAGGAGTTGATTTTTAACTTTTTTATCTTTAAGTCATAAAAATATCCTGCCGTCCTGACATTACTGACGGGAGGATATTTCTTTCTGAACCCGCCGTACATTCCCGGCATATAATGTTATTGCCGGAATAAAACCGACCCGCGGAAACGCACAAAAATTTCCGGCAGTGATTATTTTTAAAAAAATCGTCAACAATAATACCATACGGCGGCGGTTTTACAAAAGCAGCCGCAAACTCGGTAAAGTAGGAGTGTATGGAATGTCAGTAAAAAGGGGAGAGATCTATTATGCAGACCTCAGC
>CANQZR010000102.1 GCA_947628405.1 uncultured Clostridia bacterium | reverse complement strand
TGTGGATTACAAAAGCTTCTGGTATTCCAACGGCGTTGCCGCTCAGCCGCTGTATCTGACAGTAATGCACCGCACTACAGACAACGGTTTGAATTTCAATTTTGAATACCGCAAAGATGTTGTTTCCGAATATGAAATGGAATACCTTTACTACTATCTCTGCCGGGTGCTTTTCCGCGGTATCGAAGACAAGGACCGCACCGTAGGCAAGATACTTGAAATGATATGAACCCCGTTCCTGCGGCACGCAAGCCGTATAATAAATAAAAATAAAGGAGAAGATCTGATATGTTTGAACAGCTTAAAGAACTTATCTGCAACTATGTTGACGTTGCCCCGGAGGATATCAAGCCAGAATCGAAATTTATTGACGACCTTGGCTTCAATTCCTATGATTTTATGAGCCTGCTGGGCGAACTGGAGGAGACTCTTGACGTTCAGGTAGACGAACAGGAGGTACTTGGTCTGCACACCGTAGAAGACGCGGTAAAATACCTCGAAACACTTAAAAAATAACTTTCCGGAGGAGTTTTATCATGAACAGAAATTCTGTAAAAACGCTTGCCGATCTTGTGCTTGCTTCGGCGGCAGAATACGGCGATAAGACCTACATCACAGAAAAAAGCGGCAAAGAAACCGTTGATACATCTTTTGGCACATTCAAAGAAAACTGTCTTAAAGTCACCGCTTTCCTTGATTCGATATCAGGAGGCAAAAAGCTCCATGCCGCAGTTATCGGCGGAACCGGTTCCGCATATCTTGAATGTTATTTCGGAACGGTCATGGGAGGAAACGTTATCGTTCCTCTTGATGCGCAGCTTGTATGTGAGGATATATGCGATCTTATAAACCGAGCCGACGTTACGGTATTTTTCTTTGATCCGAGATATGCTCCCATGCTTCCTGCCGTAAAAGCCGCCTGTCCGCAGATAAAAAATTATATCTGCTTCTCGGAAAATGATAATGCGGATATTTCCGTTCCGCAGATAATATCGGGATATTCTCCTGCCGTTCCGGCAAATATAGCTCCCACCGATCTTGCGGCTATAGATTACACCTCCGGAACTACAGGAAAAGCAAAGGGCGTAATGCTTTCACACGGCAATCTTATCGACAATGCCATGTGTCAGGACGGCGAAAGCTCTCCGGAAGATACCTTGCTTACCGTACTTCCGGTACATCACATATACTGCTTCACCTGCGACATACTTCTGTCGCTGCGCTACGGAGCGACCCTTTGCGTAAACGACTCCATGATGCGCATTGCGCAGAACCTCAAACTTTTCCGTCCTACGATAATACTTCTTGTTCCTATGATAATAGAGACTCTCTACAAACAGATAATGGCTGCCGCTTCGGCAAGACCCGATACCCCTCCGGCAATGATCGCTCAGGCTGTATTCGGAGGAAGGCTGAAAGGCATATACAGCGGCGGAGCTTATCTTGATCCCGACCTTATCACAAGCTACAGAGAGCTTGGTATCCCCATTGCTCAGGGCTACGGCATGACCGAATGTTCTCCAAGGATATCGACGGCAAGTTTTGACGACAAAAACGCAGGAAACAGTGTGGGAACTATAGTAAACGGCTGTCAGGTGCGCATTGAGGACGGCGAAATAGTTGTAAAAAGCCCATCTGTAATGCAGGGATATTACAAGGACAAAGCCGCTACAGATGAAGTTCTTACCAAAGACGGCTGGCTACGCACAGGCGATCTGGGATATGTTGACGAAACGGATCATGTTTATATCACAGGCAGGAAGAAAAATCTGATAATCCTCAGCAACGGCGAAAATGTATCTCCCGAGGAGATAGAAAATAAATTTTCGGGCGTTGAGTCCGTTCTGGAAGTTCTGGTCTATGCCGAGGAGGGCGTTATCACCGCAGAGGTATTCCCGAACAAGGACATTTGCGGCAGCATGACCAAGGAAGATACCGCAAAACTTATTTTTAATGAGATCCGGAAGATAAATAAGACTCTTACGTCATCAAAGACCATACACAGGCTTCGCATACGCGACATTGAATTTGAAAAGACCACTTCCAGAAAAATAAAAAGACAGCAGTCCGTTCAGGGCGAACAAGTATAAAAATCGGCGTTCCGCATAAGCGGAACGCCGATCATCTTTTTATCTTTTCTGCCATATGAGCCTGCGCTCTTCCTTGCCGAGCCACAGTCTCCATCGGTCGTTAAATCCCTTTTTCCGTTTCATTACCGCAAAACTGCACATCATATCCGCTGCCATTATGCTTACAAGTATCACTGCCGCAGGCATTCTGAAGATATCCGGTATCTGTCCTATGACCTGCATTACCGGCAGGAAGCAGTATTCCTCAAAAGCTGCTATAACTACGGTAAATCCTATGCTTGTGGGCAGGGACGTATATTTTGTAAGATGCATCGGTATCCATGAATAATTCCAGTATTCTATATGGCACATCTTTTCCATGAACGTTCCGAGCGCTATCTCACCTGCGCTGACTATCATCATTACCGAAATGAAATATATTACCTTTCCTACTCTTTTTGACAGTTTAAATGCAGCAAACAATTCCGCCGCAAATTCCGACGGCGTTCCAAGACACAGGTGCATTGCCGTTACAAGCAGACCATATCCGAAAAGAAACGGGAACCTCATGTTCCTGTTGTCAATATATCCTTTTGTGAATGCGAGCCATATATTCTCCAGCGAAAAGCCGAGAAATGATATGAACGCCATCATAAGTCCCATAGAATATATATCGTATGTAGCTTTCATTTAAAAATTTTCCTTTCCTGTTCCGATCTGTTTTTTATCTTTTTTCATCGGTTATTTCATAATATTCTGCATCAATGATATCAGGCTGCTGATTTTTGATAATGCGTACCGTAGTTATCACCGTATAAAGATTCAGCAGACCCTCGGCAAGAAGTGATATCCCAAGAAAAACGGTAAGCAATTCTGCGCTTGTGGAAGAATCAAATATCAGCACCGCGCCGATAACTGCCGTAACTGCCGCAAGAGCCATTATAGCCCACCAGCTTTTTATTCCGAATTTTTTTGAATCCAGCGATATCCTTATCTTGAACACTCCGTCGATCAGCGCCGCTATCCCGATAACTATGCAGACAAACGACATAAGATTGCCGGGATTTATAAGAATGATCCCACCAAGCACGACCAAAAGTATGCCTGCTTCCATATCATACTGGAATGCCAGACGGTAAAGATCCTTTGAAAGACAGCCTACTATCCTTATTATGCCAAAAAGCACGGCAGATATTCCTACAAGAATACCTATTATCTTTGCCGATATATCAGGGACCGCGATAAAGAATATCCCTACTGCGCATATAAGCGCGGAAACAGCTATGCAGCCGAACTTTGCAATTTTCATTGGCGCCATGGAACGAGTTCTCATAATATCCCCTCCGATCTTATACGTTAATTATAATACAATACCTGAGTTTTGAAAACGGGCAAAAAAATCCCCGTGTCCGAAAATCAGGCACGGAGCGCAATTTGTCTGGATTTTCAGCAGTTTTCTGCCAAAAAAAGTCATTTCATTTCATATCTTTGGATCATTTCTTCAAATATTTCATTTCTGATCTCACGGAAACGTTTAAGGGTGTCGCGCACATCATCGTTCATGCCGCTTCTGAGCCAGTTTGAAATTATCCCAAAGGCAAAGCTCTCAAGGCATTTTTTTATTAATATGCTGTCGCTTTCGTTTATTTTTCTGCCGCCGAGCAGAGTTTCCATATATGTACCTATTGCATGGTCGCATACGTTCCAGAGATAACGTTCATACATTTCGCGGTTGATGGAATTATACATATGCAGGACTGCCCGTTTATGTTCAAGCGCCGAATTTATTACCTCGTCTATACAGTCGTCTATCTCTTCAACGGCAGGATATTTTTTTATTATAGCTTCAAGGTCATCTGTAAAGATCTCCTCCATAAGAGTGGGAATATCTTCAAAATAGTAATAGAACGTATTCCTGTTCACTCCGCAGTCAAGAACTATATCCTTTACTGTTATCTGAGACAGCGGACGCTCGTTGAGGAGCTTCATAAATGACTCTATTATTGCTTTCTTGGTAAAGTTTGCCATATTATCATGATCCTATCCGATCGGTTTATCCCGATCGCTGCCTTTTTGGGCAGCGATATAAATATATAAAAATATAATATAATATTTTGAAGCAGTTGTCAAGCCGCAGGATCATATCAGTCATAGTTAAGACCGTAGCCCTGTTCCAGCCAGCAGCTTTCTGAACCAATCTGATCCACCGAATCATACCATGGGCTTGGAAGTTTGCCGCGGAAATCTGTATCTCCGCACAGAACATCAGCTGCGCCCTGACCCTCAGAACCCGGCAGATAGCACATCACAACGCTGTCCCAGCTATCATAGTCAGCTTTGTCGATAATTACCTGCCGTCCGGCAACGATACACGTTACCACAGGTTTGCCGAGAGACTTCACCTTATCTATAGCGGCTCTGTTGCCTTTAAGACCAAGCGCTCCGCAAAGCTCCAGATCCGCCGTATCTCCGAGCCATTCCGCATAAGCGTCCTCACCTACGGCAAGAAGCACTACGTCGGCTTTGTCCGCTTCGCTTTCATCTGTAATTATGTTTATCCCGTACTGTTCCGCTCTTTCGCGGAAGCCTTCAAGTATGGTAGTTACTCCTTGTATATTGCCGCTTGTGCTTCCGTTCCATTCAAGAGTCCAGCCGCCGCACTGAGCTCTTGCGTTATCTGCGGCAGGACCTGTGATATATACGGAAGTTCCGTTTTTAAGCGGAAGGATATCATTGTCATTTTTCACAAGCACAAGACTTTCTTCCACAAGCTGTTCTGCTACCTGTCTGTATTCGTCAGAGCCGACATCAGAAGCATGGATATCCATATTCTCACAGAAAGGATCCTGAAAAATACCTTCGTTGAGTTTTACGCGGATTATCCTTGTAACGGCGTCGTCGACCCTTTCCTGAGGAATATCACCGTTATTTACGGCATTTATGATTATCTGTCTTGCTTCCTCGAACGTGCTTACCTCCATAAGCATGTCTATGCCTGCATTCACAGCGGTTATTACCTGCTGTTCGTAAGTAGCCGGAGAAGTATTCTGCACGGAGTTCCAGTCGCTGACTATAAATCCTTCAAACCCCATATCATTTTTAAGCAGCTGTATATATTCCGCATTTTCGTGCATCTTCAGACCGTTGAGCGCCGAATGGCTTATCATTATTGTCTGAACGCCTGCATCTATCTGCGCCTGATATACTTTGAGCAGTTCGTTTATCTGCTCTTCATCAAGAGAGGCATTTCCGCGGTCTATAAGCCTTCTGGCATCTGAATTTTCACCTGTGCCGAATGCAACGTTGCCGTCTGCAAGATAATGCTTTGCGCAGGCAATAACGCCGCCGTCTATAAGACCTCTTGTATAAGCGGTGCTGAGTGAAGTTATGATATCAAGATCGGCTCCATAGCTTTCATAAGTTCTTCCCCAGCGCGGATCAACCGACTGGGCAACGCACGGAGCAAAATTCCACAGCATATGGCACAGCTTTGCTTCGTCCGCCGTTATCAGACCCACTTCATACATAAGCTCCTCGTCGTTTGCCGCGCCAAGCCCTATATTATGGGGGAATATGACCGCACCAACGCAGTAGTTCACGCCGTGAACGTCGTCCTGACCGTAAAGATACGGTATACCGGCTTCGGAAGCAAGAGCGTCCTCCTGAAAGCCGTCCACAAGATCAGCCCATTTGCCGCTTGTAAGAAGTCCGTTTGTGGATAGGATGCTTCCGTAATCATTCTCGCGCATTGAACCTTGTCCAAGCATATAAACGGCAGGCTGTACCATCTGTGCGGCTTTTTGTTCCAGCGTAAGGGAATTGACGATCTCCTCCGCAGACATACCTTCATAGCGATCGTATATATTTTCGTTTTTTGCCGTATCGGCAGAAGAAGCATTTTCCGAAGAAGAAACAGAAGAATT
The DNA here is from genome assembly GCA_947628405.1 of uncultured Clostridia bacterium. GTDB lineage: Bacteria > Bacillota > Clostridia > Oscillospirales > Ruminococcaceae > RGIG8773. The sequence goes on along the minus strand of CANQZR010000102.1, from coordinate 423 downwards.
TGTTTTATCCTCCGTCTGAACATTACTGCTGTTACCGCATGAAGTACAGGCAATAAGAACAGACAGTGAAGCAAGTATGGAAATTATCTTTTTCATGGCGTGATCCCTCATATAACAATTTTTATCTAATTATACTTTATTGTCATAAATTTGTCAAGCGCGGAAACATTTTGCCGGTAAAGGTGGGAACTGTTTTTATTTGTAATTATTTTAACGTACCGATAAATGATAATTTTGCGCTTCGCGCAAAATTCAGAATTTCCAAAACAGTCCGGTGGACTGTTTTGGAAAAAGCAAAATTTATTAATAGATGTTGCCAAACAGCTCACTGGGCTGTTTGGCAAGGCTTAAACTATAGTAATCGTTAGTGCCAAGGGGGCAGCCCTCTATCGCAGGGCAGCCCCCTCTTGAAGCCGCAAGACG
>CANQZR010000101.1 GCA_947628405.1 uncultured Clostridia bacterium | reverse complement strand
TGTTCGCCGCCCCTCGGAAACGCTGTCGCGTTTCCTCACCCCCAGCTCCGTTTTTTTGAAAAGGGGAATTTCGCCGTCTGCGGACGGCGACAAGGGGCTTTGCCCCTTGACCCCACCAGCGCGGCTGCGCTGGACCAGCTATTGTTTTTTTATTTTGTTCCGCTAAATTATCATTTAGTGTTAAAAATTGAAATACTAAAGGCTTAACTCTAACCCTGACCGCCCCCTTGAGGGGGCTGCATATTTAAACGCTTTAATTTAAACTTACTTTGGGGGTGACAAAGCCCGCGTTGGCTTCCACGCAAAAAAGCCCCTCGCCGATAAACGGCGAAAGGCTCGTTCATAAATAAGTTGAACGCCGCCCGCTCTGCATACGGACGGCGTTCTATTTGATGTTAGAATAACATTACAATTACTTAGTAACCGTTGTTATACTTTCATGGTTAAGCGCAATTCGCGATTAGCCTCTCTTCTTAGCTACTACTGCAGCAGCTGCGAGAGCTACAGGGATTACTGCGAGAGCTACAGGAGCGTTACCTGTGCCGGGGTTTTCCTGTACAGGAGTTTCCTCAGCTTCATCAGTAGCTTCTTCTTCATCAGCAGTTTCTTCTTCATCAGCAGTATCTTCTTCGTCAGTGATCTCTTCGTCTGCTGTATCATCAGTATCAGTCTCGTCAAGAGTTTCCTCTTCAGACTCTGTACCAGCGTCAGCAGAAGCGTCATCAGATTCGCCTTCGATAAGGATCACATCCATCTTATCCCAGTACCAGTTAACAGATGTAGCAAGCTTGATGCTCTGTACATATGTTGCATAAGCGTTGGATGTCATAGCGCCATCCATGATAGCTTCCCAGTCAAAGGAAAGTGTGGTATTTGTCCACTGGAAGTAGTCAACATCAGAAAGTGTCATTGTGAGGTTCTCGTTGATTACAAGAGCGCCGCCGAAGAGGTTCTGACCAGCCCATGCAATACCAAGGCCTTCATTGTCATAACCAAGCCAGCCGTCGTGACCTGCACCATAGAAGTGATCTGTACCAGCATAAACGTGCTGTGTGAAGTTTGTGTAAGAGTTATCACCGTCAGCGTCATAGATAGGTGTGATCTTGCTCTCGTCGCCGCCAGCCTTAACTATAGCAGCATTGTAAGTTGTATACTTTGTGCCAAAGTCGTTGTCTACGATCCAAGCAACAGGCTGTGAAGCTGTTGTGAATACGAATGTAGCGGAATCAAAGTTAGCAAGAGCGTCGTTGATCGTAGGAAGAACGTTGCTGTAAGGGCTTCCGTTGCTCTTGCAGTTCTTGTTCTGGAGCCACCAAGCAACGTTTTCATTTCTGCCCGGGCCGGTCTTGAAAGGAATCTTGTACTCTGTCTCAGCAGGATCTGAGAAAGCAACTGCAATTGTAGGTGTAGCTACGCCTGATCCATCAGGAACGATATCAACACTAGATTCCAGATCAACGTTCAGAGTGCCAAGGCTTCCATATATTGTTTCGTCAACGCCGCACTCTAATATTACCTGGATCTTAGGAGAAGCTACGCCGATAAGTTCATTACCAAATGTGAATGTCTTTGTGGTCTTATTAAATTTAGAGTTGTAGTTAAGATCGCCTGAGTTTGAAGAGTAAGTATAAGTCTTGTTTACAGAAGCATCAGTCTCATCTGTGATTCTCAGAGTGATCTTGTTCGGGGTAAGAGCACCCTTAAGATCTGTAAAGGAAAGCTGTGTGATTGATGCAGGTGTTCCAGCAGCAGGATCAGCACTAGGATCAGTAACTGTAGCCTGAAGTGTTGTAGAAGCAGAACCCTTTTCCTTGTGTGAAGCTACGAGGTTGTAAGAAAGTGTAGTATCAGCGGATACTGTTACGACCATTGCAGATACGGCCATTGCGCCTGCTGCGATAGCAGCAATTGTCTTTTTCATGTTCATGAAAAATTCCTCCTTGTTTTGTTTTGATTTTTTTCTTTATTTATTTCCAAATTTAAATGGAAATCAAATATATTTGATAACGTCCGGCAGTGGAACTATCTGCATTCCGAATGCCTTTCGTATATCACGCTATTATTCTAACATTTCATGACGGCGGTGTCAATGTACAGTTGGCACAAACTTTTGACGCATTTTTAATGCTTTACGCACATTTTTCACTAATCATTGCAAGAAATATCAGAAACCCGGCAGAAAAATCGTAACCATTCAGTAATATTTGTAACCGTTTTGTAATTTTTCTGCATTATTCGGAGCAGCGAGGGGGGGTAAAAATCTCGCTATGGTTCAATTTTATCACAGTTGCGAGGGGTTGTCAAGGGTTTTTTAAAAATTTTTTATGGAAATATAAAGAAAGTGGGGGAATGGGGGCGGCGAGTCATTTGTGGGGCGTATTTATAATAGTATGCGTTTTTTTATTTTCCCTCTGCCTTTTTCCCCCTCTTGTGATAACTGTTAAAATCAAATTTTATGTATTCGCATATAAATTCCGTCATCTCGTCCGCGGCAAAAAGTATGTCCTCCGCCATATCGCGGTCGATCTCCTCCGGAATATCGGCGGGATACCGCGTTTCAATATAAAAACGGTTGAGAAGAGCACACTTTGCTATCCATTTTGTAAACGCCTGATCGGTCATTGCCGCCTGTTTGCAAAGCCATGTCAGGTTGTGCCCGTCAAAAAGTTTTCTGTGCTTATAAAGCAGGAACGCTTTCAGCCCTTTTTCTATCGCCTGCTGACAGTGAAAGACCGTCTGCCCGTAAAGCCGCTTATCATCAATAAGCCTTTTTGCCGCCAGCATATCCTGATAAGCATGATAAAGCCAGTCGTAATACCTTTTGCTGTCTCCGGAATGACTACTTGACCTGCTCATATATCAAATTCCCCTCACTGTCTACTCTGTACGCAAAAGTACAGTCGTCGTCCAGACATTCGTTCCATTCGCTTACGGTATAAACGATAACGTCGCACGGAACGGGACAATCCGTCTGCAAAAGTATCTCGGTTTCAAGATCGGTATGATGTTCATATTTGTCGTCTACCACTATACACAGCTTGAAAGATGTAAGCTCGCCCTTGCTGTTGGTCTTTTGCGAAACAAGAAATATCTGGAACGGCGAGCATATTTTTTTGATATCCTCCGCCATTTCCATTATTATATCGTCATATTTCATCTTGATCAGCTCCTTTATAATGAAATTCTATGCGGTATTCCTTGCCCTTTTCCGTTTCAAATATGGTGGCGTCCTTGTGTATAAATAAATATATCCTCTCAAAGCCGCAGAATACCGACATATTCGTGCCGGCTATCCTGCATATGCTTCCGTATAATGACTTCATCATTACCGTTTCTACCCTGCCGTCTTTCCACGAAAACGACAGCTCAAATCCGCCGCGCGCCATCAGCCCCTTTACCGAACCGCTTTTCCATTCGCCGGGAACTGCCGGCAGGATCTTTATTTCCCTGTTATGGCTTTGCACCACAGCTTCGGCAATGCCCGCTCCGCCGCCGAAATTGCCGTCTATCTGGAACGGTGGGTGCATATCGAGCAGATTTATATTCGTCGAATGGGCGAGAAGCTCGGTAATATTCCTGCTTACCTGCCTTTTTTCGTAAAGCCTTGCCCACATATTTATTATCCACGCTCTTGACCAGCCGGTATGCCCTCCGCCGTGGGCAAGCCTGCGGAGGAGCGTTGCTTTTGCGGCTTTGGCAAGCTCCGGTGTGTAATGCTTGGTTATCTGCTCCCCGGGACAAAGCGCAAAAAGCTGCGAAATATGCCTGTGCCCCGGTTCGGCTTCGTCGTAATCCTCCGCCCATTCCATTATCTGACCGTATTTGCCTATGGTCGGTTTGGGAAGCCTTTCTTTAAGTATTTTTATTCTGGCAATAAATTCCACGTCTCCCGGCGGTCTGTCGTAAAAATCAATTACTTCGGAACTTCTTATAAGCGCCGTAAAAAGGGCGTAAAGTATCTGGCTGTCCATGGACGGTCCCTGACAGACAGTACCCTTTTTTCCGTCGGCGGTGATATATGTGTTTTCGGGTGATACCGACGGGCTTGTGACCAGTCTTCCCGTGCCGTCGTCGATAAGGAAATCCATGAAAAATTCAGCCGCTTCGCGCATAGTGTCGTATTTTTCCGTAAGGAACTTTTTATCTCCGGTGAAAAGGTAATGGTCGTAAATGTGCAGGCAGAGCCATGCCATGCCCATGGGCCACTGTGTTCCGGGCAGCCATTTGTCCTGCGGAGCGGTGTCTCCCCATATATCCGTATTGTGGTGGCACACCGTACCCCGGCAGCCGTACATCTCACGGGCGGTCACCCTGCCGTTTTCCCTCATGCGCTCAATATGGTCGAACAGCGGAGTGTGACATTCCGGAAGATTCTGTATTTCGGCTGCCCAGTAGTTCATCTCGGTGTTTATGTTTACCGTGTACTTGCAGCCCCACGCCGGCCACATATCCTTGTTCCATATGCCCTGAAGATTAAGCGGAAGAGAACCCTCACGGCTTCCGGCTATCATAAGGTATTTGGAATAATTGAAATACATTTCGATAAGTTTATTGTCCTTTTTCCCCTCGCGGATCTTTTTAAGGCGTTCGTCCGTGGGAAGTTTTGCATTTCCCTCGCTGTTATCGCAAATGGAGAGCGTACAGCGTTCATACAGGGATCTGTGATCCCTGACATGGCGCACCTCAAGGTTTTCAGCCGATTTCCTGAGAGCGGCTTTCGCCTGACTTACTGCAAGTTTTTCATGATCGCCTGTGCGGAACGCGGTCTGGCAGGCAAGGACTATCACCGCTTCATCGGCGTTTTCAACTTTCAGCCTGTTTGCGTCGGCAAAAGCCCTGCCGCCTGTGGAGGCGCAGGATACCGCCGTGGAATACGGGATACCGTCCGACATTGTAAAAAGAATGGTATTGCCGTCATAGGCTTCGTTCCTGTCGTAATCGTCGTCCTTGCCGTCAATGGCGGAAGTAAAGCTGATCCCGCCTTTTTCTGACGCCGTAAAACGGATCACCATTACCTGATCCGGAAAAGAAACGTACACCGTTCTTTTATATAGTATATCTTCCGACTGCCATTCCGTAACGCACAAAGCCGTGTTCAGGTCAAGGCTTCTTTTATACCCGGAAATATTTTCTGCGCCGCTCTGCCATATATGCAGATCGCCCATAGGCTGATAGTGCCGCTGGTTCTCGTTCGTTCCCATAAAAGAGTCAAAGCAGAGCGCTTCCGCTTCGGAAGTTTTCCCGTTCTTTAAAAGTTCACGCATCTTTTCAAGATCGCCGAGCGCTTTAGGATTGTTTCTTTTGCGGAATCCGCCGGACCATATCGAATCCTCGTTCAGCTGGATAAGTTCATCGCCGGGTCTGCCGAATACCATGCCGCCTATCCTGCCGTTGCCCACCGGAAGGGCTTCGTCCCAGTTTTCGGCTGGGGCATTATACCATAAAATATCTGAAAGCTGATCCATACCGTTCATCGCCTTTCGGGATAAATTTAACTCAATAAAAATGCAATGTTTAATATGAGTATATCACATTATATCAGCAAATGCAAGGAAAAACCCTCTCCGAATACCGGAGAGGGCATACTTTTTCTTCCGTACATGTATCTTATGTATTGAATATGGTGGAAACAGGCTTGTCGGCGTAGATCCTCTGTATTGCCTGAGCAAATACCGGCGCCACCGGCAGAACGGTTATCTTGTCTATCTTCTTTTCCTCCGGGAGCGCGATCGTATCAAGCAGGATAAGTTCCTTTATCACGCTGTCCTTGATCCTTTCAATGGCAGGTCCGGAAAGTACGCCGTGCGTTGCACAGGCATAAACTTCCTTTGCTCCGCCGATATCCATTATCGCCTTTGCCGCGTTGCAAAGCGTTCCGGCGGTGTCGATCATGTCGTCAACAAGAACAACGCTCTTGCCACGCACGTCGCCTATTATATTCATTACCTCGCAGACGTTTGCCTTCTGGCGGCGCTTGTCAACGATCGCAAAGGGAACTCCCAGTCTCTGGGCAAAATTCCTCGCTCTTGTTACAGAGCCAAGGTCGGGGGAAACTACCATTACGTCGTCTTTGTTATCCCCGAATTTATCTATGAAATAAGGGGCAAGGATAGGTACTCCGAGCAGATGATCGACGGGTATGTTGAAAAATCCCTGTATCTGGGGACAATGCAGATCCATTGAAAGGACTCTGTCCGCTCCGGCTACCGAAATAAGGTCTGCGACCAGCTTGGCAGAGATCGGATCCCTTGCCTTTGCTTTTCTGTCCTGACGGGCATAACCCATATAAGGAATGACCGCTGTGATGCGTCCGGCAGACGCTCTTTTGAAAGCGTCGATCATTATAAGAAGCTCCATCATATGATCGTTTACCGGAGAACTTGTGGACTGTACTACGAATACGTCAGAACCTCTTACGCTTTCCTGAATGGAAACGCTTACTTCACCGTCGGAAAATGTTACCACTTCCGACTGTCCGAGAGGCAGTCCCAGCTGCTTTGCGATCTCGGCAGCCACCGCGGGGTTTGAGTTTCCTGTGAAAATTTTGATATCCTTGCCGTGCAGATTCATTTTTAAAAGTCCCCTTTACTAAATTTTAT
>CANQZR010000100.1 GCA_947628405.1 uncultured Clostridia bacterium | reverse complement strand
ACTTTAAACGTAAAGGTATCTCCGGCAGGTATATCTGCCGTGTTGCTGTTCTGCTTCTCTACTTCCTTACCGAGTTTAAGTGTTCCTTTTTCAACAGTCTTGGTGTTGGTCATTGTTACACGAACCATATGATTGTCGTTTGCAACATTTATAGCTACCAACTGACCAAGTGTTTCGTCATTTATAATTTTTACTATCTCACTTGAACCCGGAACCTTTTCGCCGCTTAAATAAGAATATGAATCAAATTCCACGGCATCAAGAATACTGATATCTGATTCATAACCGTCTGCAGGCTTGACTTCTTTGAAGTAATATGTAATACCCGGATTTTTAATACCTGTAATTAAAATTACACCATTGTTATCAGTTTTAAAATCGTTAATCTTTGTATAACCTGAGGCCGTTTTTGTATATACCTCAAAAGAAACATCTTTGATAGGTTCTTCGGTTGTACTGTCGACCTTAGTTATCATTATGGAACAGTCTGCATTGGATACTATTGAACCCCCTTGTTTCAGGTTGCTGGAATTGAACGAAAAATCAGAATAATTTTGACCTTTTTCAGAACTCGGATCTTCTTCTGCATTTTTCATATATATCTTATTGGTATGACGTTTTTCGCCGGCATCCATAACCTGACTTGCCGTATACATAGAGTTCATATCATATTCCAATATATATGCTTTCTTTCCGGCAGTTTTTGCAGGTATCGTCAGTTCAAAAGTATTGCCTGACACAGTGATCTCATCATGCCTGTATGATTTTATAAGCTCTCCCTTTACAAAATTACCGTATTCGGATACAGAAGCCGCGTACAGCTTAACAGAAGATCTTTCAAGCACCAGATCGGCAGGATATTCGTCTACAACATCAAAATCGCTGCCGATAAACATATCATAAGGATTGATATTTACTGAATAATGTACAAACAGATTTTCAAGCTCATAAGGCTGTATGATCTCACCTGTTTTTGCTAATGCTTTACTTTTAACAGCAGCCTCTGCCGACGCTTCTGCTTCCTGTCCGTTTTCGGTCTTCATAGATACAGTATTGGTAACTGTAAAGCTGTTCAGTGCATTTTCATCTTCGGACGGGAAGAATTTTTTCGTGATCTCTTCGCCGACTTCGGTTTTGTAGCTTATACTGATCGGTATCGCTTTTTCGGACATTACAAAACTTGTATCAGAACCTTTTGCTTTGTAAGCTTTGTCTGCAAATAACTTAAATGTCAATACCCCGTTTTCATATGTGTAGTCATCAAATTCTACAGTTGTACCATAATTCATAACAACACTTATGCTTGAAGTATCAAGGATAAGCCCTTCAGGCAGTTTATCGGTTAAAACCAAATCTTCCGTTATTAACTGAACAGGGTGTGTATTGTTTATATTTATCGTCCAATATATAGCATTGTCAGACAAACTGTAATAGCCGCTCTTTGACAATGCTATATCCGACGGCTTAAAAGCTGACAGAGTTTTTCCAGCCGTTACCGGAGTGCGCACTTTGTGATCAACTTCATATTCAAGCCGAGCGGTATTATCGAATTGACCTCCCCATTCAGGCAACAGATCCGGATCTGTCACCTTGGTGCTGAAATTGATAATTGCTGTGGTTGCACCAAGATCTTCCCACTCTATTGTAAGAGTATCTCCGTCTATTTTTATTGTTGGTTTTTTGGAAGGAGCCGCAGGATCATAAGTTATTTGCACATCATCTGCGGTGCCTTTAAATTCCAATTTTACCTGTTCTCCGTTAAGTCCTGTACATTCAGGAAGCTTATCGGTAACGCGTGTAGTTCCTGTCAGGTTGACCTTGCTTTCATTTACCGTGATCGTCCAGTTTTCATTTATTCCGGCAGCATTGCCGTCTTTTTCAAATATGCCTACGCCTACAGAAGCAGGTGAGGATGATTTGCTGTAATTTTTGCCTTTATAAACTATGTCAAGAGAAGCGGTGTTTTCCACTTCTTTCTGGGAAGGGTCGATCTCGGTCGTGAATTTTATTTCGATCTTATCTTCCGTAAACTTCGTCTTATCAAGTTCAAGTACGATATTTCCGTCTTTTACTGCATTACCCTCATACTTTACGCCGTCTATCGTCAGTGAACCTTCAACATATGTAAGATTTTTATCTTTCAGAAGGTCATTGAGTGTGATCTTATCCATGTGTTCATCCGGATAAACAGTAACCGTCCACTCGATCTCAGAGTCACTTAATATTTCGCCCGATTTTTCAAGCCACTGTTTGCTTTCAGACACATTAGCATACTCTTCATCAGATGTCAGCGGCACATCTTCTGCTGCAGGAGTTTGTCCTTTATACAGCTCAGCCTTGTTCAAAATACCATCCACGCTGCCATTTTCCAACAGACCGGGATAATAATCTGTTTTGTATTTTATGGTTACCTTATCGCCTTCTTTAGCAGGCAGACCATGTACTGTTATTACGCCGTCTGCATAGGTTACATTGTTATTTGGTACGCCGTTTACAGTCAATGAACCTTCGATATAGTCTGCCTTGTGGACAAATGCTCCGTTTTCTCCATTATGGCAGAATGTATCCACAAATGTAACGCCGCCTTCAATGTCACCGCCTTTGATCTCATAGGTGTATGTCCATTCTATATACTTGTTTTCTTTATCTACCGTTCCGGTTTTATCACCTGTAGCTCTGGGGTGCTCTATTTCGTCATAGCCGAAATTTGCTTTGCTTCCGTCATTGAGTTCTACTTCAAAATTATTTTCCTCTTTACCGATATTCGGAGGATCTTTTACACGTTCCCAGTCGATAGACATTTTTCCGTCGTGTATATCCGGCTCATTTGGATCGACCTTGCTGGTTTGCAGAATATCTATCATATCCGGATCGAACATAGCATATGCGACATATTTTCCGTTTTCCATTGTAATATACAGATCGCCATAATGGACATACGGGATCTTTGACTCTATAGGTAAAGTCATATTCTCATGGAACAGAACATCAATACCTTTCGGAAGATCGAGGTAATACTTTACGCCGCCGTCAATAATGTCGGCATCCTGAATACTAAAAGTATAGTCCAGTTCAAGGTTATCACCGTCTTTAAGCAGTATTCTTCCGTCCTCTGTAGTAGGCAGAGAGTTTAAAGCCTGATCGTTTATAAGAAAGGCTTCGCTGCTTTTATATCCCGGAACTATATCGGAGAACTGCTTATCTCCGGCAGCTGTAAGCATAATGCCATAGTCCTGATTGTCTGCAGCATCGCCGCCCGTTCCTTCTGCAGCGCCATCTCCGGAAATGATCCCGTTGTTCTCGCCGGCAACAGCTTCACTGCTGACTGTTCCGGTAATGCTGAGCATATTTCCCGGTATCTCCTCATCCGCAATAATGCTCTGAGGCATCATGCCAAGCACCATGAACAAAGACAGCATTAAGGATATTATCGGCTTAAAGCGTATCTTGTGCTTTTTTCTGTCCGCTTTCATATGCTGCGGAGCATTCCCCTTAATAGCTTTCATAAGATCTTACCAACCTTTCTGTATGTAAAATTTAAAAATGTGTAAAGCAAAGCCGTACAGGGATCTTTTTGATTTTTAAGATCCATGCACGATCACCGTTTAAATTTCTTTAATAATAACATATTTTTCATTAGTTGTCAATAAGTTTTTTAGTTGAAACCGCTTTAAAAGCGCCAACAATGCTGCGGAAAATTTGTTTAAAAACTACAATTGTTTGTCTTGGAAGACAGTTAAAAGACATATTTTGTCAACCAGCCGTATATGAAAAGCAAAATATTCCTTGTCAGGATAAAGCAAAGGAACGCCCTAAGCAGAGAGCGTTCCTATAAAATCGGCTGAAATTTCCAAACACTGCCGGTATCGTACATCAGTTTTTGAAAACGTCCGTATTTCCGGCTGCATATTTCTGGATAAGCTCCGCGTCCTTGCGGTCTACGGAACCGTCGCCGTTTACGTCGGCGTTCTTTTTGTTCATTGCAACGTCTGCGTTTCCTTCGGAATAAGCAAGCACCAGCGACGCGTCATAGAAGTTTACCGTTCCGTCGCTGTTTACATCACCGAGCGATACGGGAGCTTCTTCATTTTCGTCAAGCGTAAGGATATTTATGTAAACATTTTCCTTATTGCCCAGTGCATTTCCTGCCCAGTAGATCGAACCATTCGTATACACCGGCATTTCGCACGGATTAAGACGAGCCGTCTTTGAGAACAGAGTCTCCCTCTGACAGAGAGAACCGTCTGCGTTGAGTACTATGTAGAAAAGACCGTCATATTTTTCGTAATGCCAGCCCACTGTCCAAGGATATCTTCTCCCTTTTTCATAAAGGATAACTATCTTTTCATCATCTGTAACAACTACCTGTGGGTTCTCAATTGTTTGGGGATTGTTATAACCGGTATCATCGGTCTCAATGTCATAATATGCATCAAGCCATTTTATACCTTTATCGGTGACCTGCTGATCGCCGTTTCCTCCGCTGAGACCGGTACGTGTAGTTGCTCCGTCGGTAACATAGCTTGTGCTGAGGCTAAGGTCGTTGAACGGGTTGAAAACCTGAATAAAAAGCTTTTCCTTTTCACCGGGAGCATTTGAGTTCAAAGAAGGTGCAGATGTTCCAACGAGAGCGGTAAGTGTTCTCTGTCCATCTTTAAGGGGAACTATCCCTGCAAGGTGCGCATAGTTGTTGTTGAGAACGCCGTAAGCCTTGTCTTTAAGAGCGTTCTTTCTTACCCAGAAGTGGAAAGGATCGCCGTAATTATAGCTCTGTACGCTGTATGAGCCTGTTTTTATCGCATATATCGAAAAGGCTCTTTCGTAGCAGTCGCCCTCGCTGACAAAAACAAATCCGCCGTCAACGGCTATCGCCCTGTGTGCAAAGGAGTGGGTGCTGATCCATTTAACGTCCCTGATATTGTTCATGGTATTTATGTTGATCGCCCATATGGAATTTGCCTGATGTCCGTTATACATAAAGCGTCCGTAATTCACGGCGAGGATATTTCCGCTTATAGCTGCGGAAACGCCCGAGTCAAAAGGCAGACGTGTGTTATGTCCGTCATCATGGTAATATTGCAGGCTTGAACTTCCGTCGTCGCCGGCAGTTGCTATCAGCTGACCGTTCCTGTTGTATTTTGAAATAAATATCGTATCCTGTTTTCTGTTTCCGTTTATATCGTTCGTCTTTCCGGTCACCGCATAGAAATTTCCCGAGCTGTCGCTTATGACCGTACCGTATTCCGGAGCGGCTTTGGCAAGGCTGATAACGCCCGGCTGTATCTGTCCGTCGGGAGATATCTTCATTACGGTTATGCTGCTTTCGCCGTCCACTGCAAGGCAGAATGTGCCGTCATAATATCTGAACTGCGTAATGCTCGTTATGCCGTCCCAGTGAGGGTACTGCCCTCTTATGTCTGTGATATCCTGTTTTATAGAAGTAGTCACTTCTGCCGTTGTATCAGCGCAGACCGGCGCGCTTGCAGCAAAAGCCATGCCCACCGCAGCTGCTGTACAGATGATCCGTTTTAATGTTTTTTTCAATATTATCCCTCCATGCTGTATGCCCGCGGATATTGGGGAATGTACTCAAATACCGGTAAAAACCACCCTTTGAGGGATCTCCGCAGGATATACCTGATCACCGAATATTTTACCACATATACTCCGGATTGTCAAGCGCCGTACAGGACGATTCCCCGTTATGCACCAAAAACAATGCCCACATTTAACAGAAATGCCGATTTGAAAGCAAAATCATTGACAATCATTCCCCATTCTGATATAATATGTAATGTATAATATGCTGTTAAAAAGCGTCCTGTCTGCGCTTAATGGAGCGTCAAATGCTCCATGCTCCGGGAAAAGGGGAATGTTCCCGGCAGATCCGGGCTTTTAACAGTAATGGAGGGCGATCAGATGAAAAAGAAAATTACAGCATGGGCTGTGACGGCTGCAATGTTTATGTGCCAGCTGTCGCCCATTGATATAATCCCGAATGTGATACATATATCGGGCGAAAGCACAGGCGCTTCTGCCGAACTTCAGACCGAAAATGCCTTTTCTCTCAAGCCGGGCGACAAGGTATATGCGGACATATCGGTAAGTCCTATGGTATGCAGTACGTTTTCACTCAATGCAGACTGGGATACGGATTGTCTTGAGCTTACCAACGCCGTTGTGAACAGCAAGTCTTTCGCAGGAACATCTACGGCGCTCACGTATGTTCCGTTTGCAAAAAGCGGCGGAACGAACACTGCGCTCCCTGCTCTTGCGGCTTATCAGAACAAGGCTGCCGACGACGTGTGCGTGTTTGCATTTTCGTCGCCGATAAATGTTTCATGCAGCGGAACTGCGGCAACGCTGGAATTTACCGTAAAGGACAATGCCGAAAACGGCATTACCGACATAAACGTATACTTTGACAGTGATGACGCTCCCAAATATTTTGGAGCGGAGCATAAGGAGATAGCCGTTCCGATAAATCAGTCCACAGACGAGGAGCACGACGGCACAGCCGAAGCCGAAATAACCGGCGGCGTGCACGTTGATACCGGTCTTGTGGGTCTCCGTTTCGGCATTTCAAGAGGAACTCTTGAACCGGAATTTTCACAGGACATAAGGGAATACACCTTTACACTTCCCGAAAACGAAACTTCCATACCTGCCGTAACGGCAGCAATGGATCCCGGCGTTACAGCCGATATAGAACAGGCTTCCTCCCTTGACGGCAGCAATACCGCTATTGTAAGGGTACACGGCAAAAAGGACAATATCTATAAGGTAAAATTCGTAAGGGATCAGTCCAACAGATCGGCAGCTCCCGTTATCTATGCCAAAAGCAGCCCCGTTATGAGAGATACGCCTA
>CANQZR010000099.1 GCA_947628405.1 uncultured Clostridia bacterium | reverse complement strand
GTCTGAAACAGGAAACGTTGTATAAGTCTCCCTTTGAGCTTTCCGGAGGACAGAAAAGGCGTGTTGCTATCGCCGGAGTAATGGCAATGGAGCCTAAGGTGCTTATCCTTGATGAACCTACTGCCGGACTTGACCCTAAAGGACGTGACAAGATACTCGGTCAGATAAAGGAATATCACAGGCAGAAGCATACTACCGTACTGCTCGTTTCACACAGCATGGAGGATATTGCAAAATATGCCGACAAGATACTTGTTATGAACAAGGCGGAGGTTTTCTGCTATGAGGACACTCCTGATGTTTTCAGGCGTTCCGACGAGCTTGCAGGTATAGGTCTTGCCGTTCCGCAGATAACAAAAGTTTTTCTTGACCTGAAAAAACGCGGCATAGATATCCGCACGGATGTTTATACGACCGAGTTTGCAAAGAAAACTATCCTTGAATATCTTGAACGCAAGGGAGGCGCTGTCAATGCTTAAAGATATCACGATAGGACAGTATTTCCCCGGAAAATCGGCGGTGCACTCTCTCGATCCGCGGTTCAAGATAATAATTACCGGTGTTTTTATAGGAATGTTGTTTGCTGCCGACGGTTTTGCGGCTCTTGCGGTGGGGCTTGTGTTCCTTGCTATGAGCTTTATAATGTCCAGGATACCGTTCAGGCTTATGCTGAAAAGCCTGAAACCTATCGTTCCGATAATAATTTTTACTTCGGTGCTGAATATATTCTTTCTGGACGGCGCTCCGCTGGTAAAATTCGGTTTTATAAAGATAACAGCCGAAGGTCTGAGAACAAGTGCTTTTATGGTCATACGGATAATCGCACTTATCATGGGAAGCTCTCTGCTGACATATACGACTTCTCCCATAACCCTTACCGACGCTATCGAAAGGCTTCTTTCGCCGCTTAAAAAGATAAATCTTCCGGTTCATGAACTGGCAATGATGATGACCATTGCGCTGAGATTTATCCCTACTCTTATAGAGGAAACGGACAAGATAATCTCTGCTCAGAAGGCAAGAGGCGCTGATATGGAGAGCGGAAATATCCTTCAAAGGGCTAAGGCGCTCACACCGATACTTATACCGCTGTTCGTTTCTGCTTTCAGGCGTGCGGAGGAGCTTGCCGTGGCTATGGAATGCCGGTGCTATCAGGGCGGAGACGGCAGAACAAGACTTCGTCAGCTCAAATCTGACGGCAAGGATTATTTTGCTCTCGGTGTGTCAATAGTTTTTCTGGATATAGTTATAATGCTGAACTGCATTTTTGGTTAAAGGTGATGATATGCGGAATTTAAAGGTAATGACCGCTTATCGCGGAACTAACTATCATGGCTTTCAGAAGCAGGAAAATGCTGTAGGCGTGCAGAATATTATCGAAGAAAAGCTGGGATATCTTACCGGAGCTCCTGTAAAGGTCAACGGCTGTTCACGTACCGATACGGGCGTTCATGCCAATGAATATTGTTTTTCCTTTGAAACGGAGCATAAGATCCCCTGCGGAAACATAGTCAGGGGAATGAATTCACTGCTCCCGGACGATATTTCCATATTAAGCTGTGAAGAAGCGGCTGCCGGCTTCCATGCGCGCTATTCATGCAAGGCAAAGGAATATGTATATCTTATACTGAATCGTCCGAGCAAGGATCCGTTCATGGCAGATCTGGCGCTGCATTATCCTTATGCGCTGGATACGGAGCTTATGGAACGCTCGGCACAGGATTTTGTGGGAACACATGATTTTACTTCTTTTTGCGGAACTGCGAACCGAAAAGAGGACAGTGTACGGACTATAGAATATTTCAGGATCGAAAAAAGTGAAAATTTAGTGAAACTTATTGTAAAAGGTGACGGATTTTTGTATAATATGGTTAGAGTTATGGTGGGCACGCTTATTTTTATCAACGAGGGAAAGTTATCTCCGTATTCGATACCGGAGATCCTTTCCGCAAAGGACAGAGATCTTGCCGGAAAGACCATTCAGGCTCACGGGCTGTATCTGAACAAAGTGTTTTATTAAGATCTTATTGGGGAGGAAAGCAAAATGGCGGTAACGGATATTTCTATGCTTCGTCAGCGAAGAAAAAAGAAAAAAGCCATGAAGTTCGTAAAAAAACTTGTTATCGTTCTGGCGATCGCCGCTGCCGTTCTTGCTGTAGTGCTTACAAAGGATCTGTGGTATCCTAAACTGGAAGGCATACTTACAAAGATCCCGGCTCCGGAAAATTCCGCAGAACTGGCGGAAGGATATTTTCCTCTTTCGATAGAGGGCGGCGCAAGTTATCAGCTTCTTGCGCTGGATAACTGTCTGGCTCTGGCAGACGATTCGCATTTTTTTGTCCATAATACTAACGGAAAAATGGTATTTTCGGATCAGCATACCTTTGCTAATCCTGTAATGACGGCAGGCGAAAAGAAGATACTTCTTTACGATCTTGGCGGTAAAAGCTTTTCACTTTACAGCAAATATAAGAATATTTACAGCAAAACTACCGACGAACCTATACTTATTGCCCGTCTCGGAAGCAAGGATACTGCGGCTGTTGTAACAAAAAGCGAAAAATATCCGTCGGTCCTTATGGTATATGATGAAGACGGAAAGAATATTTTTAATTATCGCTCTGTTTCAAGGATAATAGACGTTACTTTCAATTCCGACAGCAGCGGCTGCTATATCACTACTATAGGAGCTTCCGGCGGATTTATAGTATCAAGGATACTTTATTACCGCTTTGACAGGATAGATTACAGCGAGATCGGAGATCCTGTTCCGGTATGGCAGACGGAAGATATACAAACGCTTGCCCTTTCGGTAAAGACAATGGGCGATAAGATACTTCTTCTGGGAGATACCATGTGCGCCTATTACGACGGAAACGGTCAGATGCTGGATTCATACACATATAAACGCCGTCTGGTGGATTATTCCATTGACAGTGAGATAGCGGCAATGATATTCGTCAACGAGGAGCGCAGGACTTCCGAACTGGTGACCGTAGACTGTCAGAACGGCATAATATCCGAAAAGCCGCTGGATCATGAAGTGCTTAATGTTCAGGTAAGCGGAAACGTTGTTTATATCCAAAGCCCGGGAAGTATAAATTCGCTTACTGCGGCAGGTGAACCGGTATCTTCGGTGCATCTTGATACGGATTATGAAAATTTCTGCCGTATAGATGGATATATATACCTTCTCGGCTATGATGAGATAAACAGGATAGATTTTAACTAAGTTTTTCCGAAAGGAATGGTCTGTTGTACTATATTCTTGATATTATCGCTGCGGCTGTGGTCATCATATGTGCAGTATCAGGCTCTAAAAAGGGTGCAGTGCGTATGATAATATCCGTCGTCGGTTTTGCGGCAGCAGCAGCGGCGGCTGTTTTCGTAAGCGGAGCGGCGGACGAATACGTTTATGACAGGTTTGTAAGACCGTCTGTGCTGTCGGCTCTGGAAAAAAAGGCTGATGAATTTGCGGAGGATCATTTTTCGCAGGAAACATTCGGTGAATTTCTTTCGGAAAACGGTATTGAAATTGACGGCGAACGTCTTTCGGGCATAGCGGAAAACGCCGAAGAGTATATGGGAGTATTGACGGACGGCGAATTTCATGATAAACTTAATAATATATTTATAGGATATTGTCAGACGCTTACGGAAGTTTTTGCCGATGTAGTCCCGGAAGATGTGCTTTCCGGCGCAGGAAGCTATATCAACGGTCTGGAGACCGAAAGCACAAGAAAGTTTGAAATGCTTACTTCCGATAAAAGATCGGCGGCGGAGCTTATCGAGCGCGAGATCATACGTCCTGTATTGATGAAAACCGTAAAAACGGTACTGTTTTTAATTACTTTTGCGGCGGTATCAGCAGTATTTGCATTGGTATCATATGCGTTCAGGGCTGTAAGAGGAATATCGGCAGTACGTTCCGCGGACAATACTCTTGGCGGAATACTCGGATTTTTTCAGGGAATTGTCATAACGGCTGCAATGTGTGTGGCTGCATATATTTTTATAGAATTGACTTCCGACGGAAATTCATACCTTAATACCGATACAATATCAAAAACTTTAGCATTTAAATGGTTGTACAGCGGAACTTTGTTCCTGCTGTCACTGATACTGAATTAGAAGATATGGAGGACAACGGCGATATGCTTTGTACAAGGTGCAAAAAAAGAACGGCAGTAGTATTTATAACGGCAATGCAGGGCGATGAAAAACGCAATGAGGGATTATGTCTTGTATGCGCTAAGGAACTTGGGATACCTCAGGTAAAAGAATATATGGATCAGATGGGGATATCCGACGAGGACGTTGAGGAATTTGCGGATCAGATGACCGATTTTTCCGAAGCGCTGGACGGAGATTCTTTCCAGAGGGGCGGAACAGGCGCTCTGCCTAACTTTATACAAAATCTTTTCGGCGGAAGCATCAAAAATTTTGATAATAATAAAATGAACGGCGCTTCCGGTCAGTTTGAACCTTTCCGGGCGGATCAGGCAAAACAGAACAGCGATAATATCCAACAGGATAAAAAGAAGAAAAAAGGAAAAACAAAATTTCTTGACAGCTACTGTACCGACCTTACGCTGAAAGCGGAAGAGGGAAAACTTGACAATATCATTGGCAGAGATAAGGAGATCGCCAGAACGATACAGATACTCACGCGCAGGCAGAAAAACAATCCATGCCTGATAGGAGAACCGGGCGTAGGAAAAACAGCCATTGCGGAGGGCATTGCCCAGAAAATAGCTTCGGGAGATGTGCCGTTCAATCTCAGGAATAAAAGACTTCATCTTCTGGATCTTACCGCTCTTGTTGCTGGAACTCAGTTCAGAGGTCAGTTCGAGAGCCGTATGAAAGGTCTTATAGACGAAGTAAAAGCCGAAGGGAATATAATACTTTTCATTGATGAAGTGCATAATCTTGTGGGAACAGGCGACAGCGAGGGTTCTATGAACGCGGCAAATATACTGAAGCCTGCCCTTTCAAGAGGAGAAGTACAGGTAATAGGTGCAACAACTTTCAAGGAATACAGAAAGTATATCGAAAAGGACAGCGCCCTTGAAAGACGTTTTCAGCCGATAACGGTAACGGAACCAAGCATTTCCGAAACTGAATCGGTACTTATGGGTATAAGAAAGTATTATGAGGAACATCACAGGGTAAAGATAACAGATGAACTTCTCAAACGCTGCGCCGTTCTTTCGGAAAGATATATAAACGACAGGTTCCTGCCGGATAAGGCTATAGACCTTCTGGACGAATCCTGCGCCTGCGCCTGCATAAGGAGCAAGGAACTCGGAGAATACGACGAGGTATGCGAAAAACTTGTTGAAACGGAAGCAGGGATCACTGCTATGATGGACGAAGAGCCTGTTCCGGATTATGCAAAGATAAGCGAGGCAAAGGCAGAAGTCATCAGGCTCGGTGAGGAAAAGGAAAGACTTGAAGAGCAGGTAAAGAACGTTTATGTTACCGAAGCCGACGTTTCAAAGGTAATAGAGCTTTGGACGGGTATTCCTGCCATGAAGATAATGGAAAGCGAATACACCAAGATAAAAGGTCTTGAAGCTGAACTGAAAAAGCATATAATCGGTCAGGACGAAGCGGTAGAGCTTGTAAGCAAGGCAATAAAAAGGACGAGAGTACAGCTCTCAAAACGCCGCAGACCGGCATCGTTCATATTTGTCGGTCCTACCGGAGTGGGAAAAACAGAACTTGTAAAGGTACTTGCTTCAGAACTTTTTGATGAAACAGATCCGCTTATAAGGCTCGATATGACCGAATATATGGAAAAACACAGCGTTGCAAGGCTTATCGGTTCGCCTCCGGGATATGTTGGCTATGATGAAGCGGGGCAGCTTACCGAAAAGGTAAGAAGAAAACCTTACTGCGTAGTTCTGTTCGACGAGATCGAAAAGGCGCATCCGGACGTTATGAATCTGCTTCTTCAGATACTTGATGAGGGAAAGGTCAACGACGCACAGGGACGGTCGATAAATTTTGAGAATACGATCATAGCCATGACTTCCAATGCCGGCTCTACCGATAAGGGAACGGGTCTTGGATTTAACAAGACGGAAAAGTATATTTCCAAGGAAAAGGCTATGAAAGCCCTTTCGGACTTCCTTAGACCGGAGTTCCTGAGCCGTATAGACGAAATAGTCGTTTTTGATCCGCTTACCATAGAGAATTATGAACAGATAGCCGCTCTAATGCTGGACGAAATGAAAGAACCTCTTGCCGAAAAAGGCATTTCACTTAAATACAGCAAAAAGGCTTTGTCTGTCATTGCTTCAAAGGCTTTCGGCAAAAAATTCGGAGCAAGGGATATCAGAAAGGTGATCCGGACCGATATAGAGGATAAAATTGCAGAACTTCTGATAGATCGTTCGGAGGATCCTATCGCCGTAATTAAGATAGGAGAAAAGAAAGGCGATATAGAAGTAGAAGCTGTTTAAAAGTCAGCCGCCGCAGGGCATTTCGGCTTTGCGGCGGAAATTTTTATAAAAAATTTGAAAAAATGCTTGACAATGCCAAGCATATGTGATATAATTGATTTTGTCGTTGAGACGTTGGAATATTACTGCGGGTGTAGTTCAATGGTAGAACTCCAGCCTTCCAAGCTGGTCGCGTGGGTTCGATTCCCATCACCCGCTCCATTTTGCGCCTTTAACTCAGTTGGATAGAGTAACTGCCTTCTAAGCAGTAAGCCACTGGTTCGAGTCCAGTAAGGCGCGCCAATCTGAGCTTGGAGGCATATTTTTTACAGACAGTTATTGTCTCCAAGCCGTTATTTTCTTTAAAAAATATGGTGGGTGTAGCTTAGTCGGTTAAAGCGTCGGATTGTGGTCCCGAAGATCATGGGT
The DNA here is from genome assembly GCA_947628405.1 of uncultured Clostridia bacterium. Lineage (GTDB taxonomy): Bacteria > Bacillota > Clostridia > Oscillospirales > Ruminococcaceae > RGIG8773. The sequence goes on along the minus strand of CANQZR010000099.1, from coordinate 201 downwards.
TCGAATCCCATCTCCCACCCCATATTTAAAAAGCAGCCGTTTTCTCACACAGGGAAAACGGTTTTTTAATTTCAGGATAAATATGGTTGAATTTTCATCATATTATCACAAAAAATAATAAAAAGTGTAAGTTTGTCAATGATATTGTACAAAATAAATATTCAAAAATTCGATAGGCGAAAGCCAATTCAAGGGACGCAT
>CANQZR010000098.1 GCA_947628405.1 uncultured Clostridia bacterium | reverse complement strand
CTGGTCTGGTGACCGAAGTGAACGCCTGCTTCGAGAAGCTGTTTCATTGATACTACGCCCATTTGTAGTTCCTCCTATAAAATATAGTTTTTTCCTCCGCACAGTTTAACTTACCGGAAACTTTATTTTGGGAAAGCACCGCCGGTAAAAACATATGCGTGCGAATTTCTGCGGCGTATGATTCTTCCGCCACAAATATTGCCTAAACATTATACCACATTTTTTTTGAAAATGCAAGCACTGGCAATTGTGCTATTTTAACAAATTTTTAGCCGATATAGAACGCCTTTTTGCCAATTCTGCCTCACCGACAGATATCAGCAGTGTGTCAACACCGATTATTTCAATATCATCACAGGTGATAATGATATCGTCCTCTCTTCCCAGAAGTCCGAAAAGCCTTGCCCTGCCGTATACTATAAACGATCTTACCGTCTGATCTTCGGTATCAAATTCGATATCGTCAACAAAGCCGAGGCGCTCGCCGTTTTTTATATTTATTATTTCTTTATTTTTAAGTTCAGCAAGAGTACATTTCATAACAAAGCTCCTTTCGCATTATCCTGACCGTTACAGGATATGCGCCGGACGGCTTGTATTATGTTATTCAGTTATACATGGAAACGTGTTCAAAACCGTCAAGCAGCTTGTCTATATTTTTGAACGCCAGCCTTGTTCCCCGTGCAACGCAGGAAAGCGGATCGTCCGCAATATGACATTCCACGCCAAGCTCCGAGGACATAAGTTTATCCAGTCCGAAAAGCAGCGCTCCGCCGCCGGTAAGGTATATACCGTTTTTGTATATATCCCCGGCAAGCTCCGGAGGAGTATTCTCAAGAACGCTTTTAACGCCGTCGATTATCTCCCGTACACCGTCTATCAAAGATTCGTATATATCGTAGTCGTTCAGTTCTATACGTTCGGGAAGTCCTCTTACAAGATGTCTTCCCTTTACAATCAGCTTTCTGCTGCCGTCAGGAGTATATACGTTTGCCGCGGCTATCTTGGCATTTTCGGCGGTTTTTTCACCTATAAGCACTCGGTATCTGCTGCTTGTATATTTTACTATCGCCCTGTCAAACTTTTCCCCTGCCATTTTAAGAGACAGCTTTGCTACCACACCGTTCAGCGATATGACCGCTATATCGGTAGTGCCGCCGCCTATATCCACCACCATATTGCCGTCCGGAGCAGATATATCCACACCCGCTCCCATTATAGCAGCCACCGGTTCTTCTATCAGATATACCTGCCTTGCTCCGGCTATTTTTGCAGCTTCTACCACTGCTCTGCTCTCTACATCTGTTATGGACGACGGTATACACATTATTATATTCGGCATGAAAAGCTGTTTGCCCGTGACTTTTTCAATAAATGCAGTTATCATTCTTTCGGTCATTTTATGATCGGATATAACTCCGTCACTGAGCGGTCTTACGACCGTTATATGATCCGGCGTTCTGCCTATCATTTTGTAAGCGTCGCTGCCGACGGCTATTACGTCATTTATTTTCTTATTGAATGCCACAACAGACGGCTCGTCAAGCACTATGCCCTTGTTTCCCATTACTATAAGAACGTTTGCCGTTCCCAGATCTATACCTATATCCAAATATATCACCTTCTTAATGATGTTTTATTATTCAAGTTCAGTTACCGCACATACTGCGGAAATAACATATCCTGCTCCAAGATCTTTAAGGATACGGGAACATTCGTTGATCGTAGCGCCTGTAGTCATAACGTCATCGCAGATCATTACCGTCATTCCGGACAGATCCGCTTCTTCAGCCATAAACAATCCCTTTACTCTCTTTTCCCTTATATCCCTGCCGTAATTGTGCTGTTCGTCTTTTGTGTCAGATTTATACAGAATATTCTTATTCACGGGTATGCAAAGGCGCTTGCCTATACAGCCGGCAAACAGTTCCGCTTGGTTGAATCCGCGCTTCCTGCGCTTTTTCCTGCCCATAGGGACCGGAATTATAATATCCGGCTTGGGAATATTTTCTTTTTCCATAAATGAAACAATATCTTCCGCTGCATATTCCGCAATATTTGTATCGCCTATTGTTTTAAAGCGGTATATCGAACTTCTGACAGGTTTTTCGTTATAGAAAAATGACGCAAACGCCATATCATAATTTATATTGTTTCCGCAGATGCACTTACGTTTTCCGCAGCGTCTGCATATTTCAATGTTGGCTTTTGTAACAGTTTTATCACATTGTTCGCAGATAAGGCTGTCCCATGTTATAAATTTTCCGCAGAACGGACATCTGTTAGGCAGAAATATATCGGTAATGAACGATCTTAATTTTCCGGCTGATCCTGTCATCAAGCTATATCTCCTTATCAAGCATATCTTTAAGGCACGAATATCTCAGCGTTCTGCGGTCATTGGCGACCATAGTGTTCACCGCTTTTGAAGAGCCGACTATTATCAGCAGCTTTTTTGCTCTTGTAACGGCAGTATACAGCAGATTCCTGTAATACAGCTTCTCGAACCCTCCAAGCAGCGGTATTATCACCGCATTGAACTCGCTGCCCTGACTTTTATGTACTGATACCGCATATGCAAGCTCAAGCTGATCGAGCATATCGTATGTATATTCAGCCGTTCTGCCGTCAAACTCAATAAACAGCTTGCTTTCGGCTTTTACCGCTTTTATGATGATCCCTATATCGCCGTTGAAAATACCTGTTCCCCGTTCTCCGTTCCGCGACCATTCTATATCGTAATTATTCTTTATCTGCATTACTTTATCTCCGCAGCGGAAATTGTAAATTATTCCCCTGACTTCCTGCTTGCCCTTTTCGGGAGGATTAAGCGTCATCTGAAGCGTTTTGTTCATCTCAACAACGCCAAGCGCTCCTTTCCTTGAAGGACAAAGCACCTGTATATCCTCCGATGGCGAATATCCGTATGCGGCAGGAAGTCTTTCCGAAACAAGCTCTACCACCGTATCCGACGCGGACGCATAATCAAGCCTCTGCATAAAGAAAAAATCGCTGTCGGAACGGGTAAGATCGGGCTGAATGCCGTTTACTATCTTATGAGCGTTGGTGACTATACAGCTTTGCTGCGCCTGACGGAAAATTTCAGTAAGCTGCACCACCGGCAGCTTGCCGCACTCGATCATATCTTTAAGGACATTCCCTGCCCCTACAGACGGGAGCTGATCGCTGTCGCCTACCATTATCAGCCGGCAGGAAAGCTTCAATGCCCGCAGCAGTGCTTCAAAAAGCAGCGTATCGACCATGGACATCTCGTCCACTATCATCACGTCACACGGAACGGGGTCGTTGTCATTGTGCTTGAAACGCGGCTTTCCGTTATTGTCGAATATGACCTCGAGCATACGGTGTATAGTTTTTGCTTCGCAGCCGGTAAGTTCGGATATGCGTTTTGCCGCTTTCCCGGTAGGAGCTGCAAGCATAACTTTCATTCCCCTCTGTTCATAAAGAGAAAGTATAGCTTTAAGAGTGGTGGTCTTTCCCGTTCCGGGACCGCCTGTAAGTATCATAAAGCCCTGTGAAAGTGCAAGAGCTATTGCCTTGCGCTGCTGTTCGGCATAGGTTATATCCTTTGATCTTTCTTCAATATCTATAAGTTTTGAATAATCATATCCGGTGTCTTTAAGCCCCGAACTCATTACGCCGAGCCGTCCGGAAATATACTTTTCGGCGGTATAATAATCCGCAAGATAGATAAAGCTCCGTCCGCCCTTTTCGTATCTCACAAGATTTTCCTCGTTACATTGGCTTTCAAGGTATCTGTCGAACAGTTCCTCGCTTATGCCGAGAAACCTGACGGCAGTATTTTTCAGCCTGTCATAAGGCAGGCAGGTATGTCCGGAATATGTGTTCTCCGTAAGGATATAAATTATACCTGCCGCAATACGGCTTTCGCTGTCCATAGGGAAGCCTATCTTTTCAGCCATATTTTCCGCCTTGTCAAACGGCAGATCAATGCCGTTTCCGCAGAGGATATAGGGATTTTCTTTTATTATTTCTACCGCATACTGTCCCCACTTTCTCCATGCGCTGACAGCTGCGGACGGAGGTATCCCATACTGGGAAAGAAATATCATAAGAGTGCGTATCCCGAATATACGCTTGAACTCCAAGGATATTTCCTCGATCTTTTTTTCGGTGATACCCTTGATCTTTACAAGTTTTTCCGGGGAATTTTCTATAACGTCAAGTGTATCTTCACCAAATTCATCTACCATTCGCTTTGCAAGAGTAGGTCCTATCCCTTTAAGGACTCCGGAAGAAAGATATTTCAGTATGGCATTTGCCGTTGCAGGAAGTTTACGCTGACAATAGCTTGCTCTGAACTGCATACCGAATCTGGCATGGCGCACATATTCTCCCGAAACTATAAGAGTTTCGCCCTCCTCGATATTGCCAAGTTCGCCTACTACCGTAACGTAATCACCGTTCACATCAAGATCGAGTACAACATAGCCGTTCTCCGTATTGCTGAACAAGACGGATTCAACAACGCCTTCAAGAGTCATTAAATTGTTATTTTCTTCCATATGTTGCCTCCGTATCCCGAATATGGTGTAAATTTTATTATATCATACTTTTCGGGATTTTGCAAACAAATTCTATGAAAAGAGAAAAATTTTTTTAAGAATTTTTGGCTGACGCCCTGTTGCGGCAATTCGCTAAAAAAACCATTAAAAATTTGTGCAGGCATACAAAATCCGGAAAAATTCTTATTTTTTGTAAGAAAATGTCCCGTTCGGACACTTATTATATAGAAACAAGTCCGGACGTAAATTATTGCAGTTTGCTCCTGCGTTCATAAAGTCATCATACCGTTCGGCAGCAACACCGGTACTGAATATTTTATAATTCAGGCAGAATAAATCAAAGGAGAAGATCAGAATGAAAAAATTTTTATGTATTTTCCCGATAATATTTGTTATATTTGTGCAGTTATCCGCAATTTCCGCAGAAGCAAAGTCGTCGCAAAAAAATAATTATGATATTATGTTTGAAAAACTTGCAGGAACTGAAACGGCGGATAAATTCAATCAATATAAAAGTGAAATAATTGAAATACTGGAAAAAGAAATGCGCCCTCATTTAAAAAAGCAGATCAATGCCAAGGAAATAGATTTCAATAATGAAAACATTGTAAAAGGTGTAAAAATCAACTATGGTATTTCAATTATCAATGGTATAAAAGGGATCGAAGAAATAAAAAAATCCGAGAAAGAAAATGAACAGCTTCTCGGATTCATTGCAGACGGCGCAATTGATAATGATAAATACTGCTGGGAGATCGCAATTACAATAAATAACACAGCAATATTTGCAAGGATATTTCCAAACAGCAGCGGAATAAACGCAGGTCAGAACTGCTTCGGGGATAATTATGAATGGGAGATCACCGCACATAGATCGGCAGCGATCTTTTCGGATAACCACCTGCCCAAAGCAGTCAGAGACGAAGTATCTGACTGGTATTACGCGGAACAGGATATCCGCAGCCTTATAAAAGCTGACAGCAGCAGCGAGATAAAAGCCGTATTTTCAGATAATATGTTTTTTGACGGGATAATAATTTATGTAAATAATATTCCGGAATATATCCTTACCGATAAATTCTATATTCCACATAGCAGTGACGATCTTATCGACGAAATGCCTGAATATATAACGGATCATTTTAATGAAATTTCATCTGATATTCCGGAAAATAATTTATTGAAACTGAATTATAATGAATGTATAAATGATATAAACACTTATTTTAAATATCGTATTGATCCTTACAGCAAATACATAATTACTTCCGAAGATATCAAAAAATATTTTTCAGAAAATAAAGGTGAACTTATCAAAGCAATAAAAGAAATACCGGGAATTTCAAAAATGGGAAAAAATATTTCTATCGCAGTCAGCGAACCTTTCATAATACCTGCCTATATATTTACGGGCAGCTGTGATATTTATGAAAAAAATAATTTTAACAATGAATGGTACAGTCTGCTTTTTGCAGACGGAAAAGCCTGCAAGATCCTGATATATGATATTTATCCGGAAAAACATCTTAAAAAAATTATTGATATTCCTGCCGGTCTTTCTGAAAAAATCGGCAATGGAAGTAAATATTCTCTATTCAAAGTATCAATGTTATATGCCGTAGATACTTATGGTGAAGCATTCGGAATTGCCGAAGAAATTTATTTTGCCGCAGGAAACAGCACGGATAATGTCCTCATTTCACAGATATCAATACACAAAACGGAAGATCAGATCAATATAAACGATTTTATTTCCAACAGAAATATATTTACTGACGTTTCAAAACGAAATATTATCAGCAAGGATATGCCTATTGCTGCAAAATACATTTATAAAGGTCCGGCTGTTCAATAAAACAGGCTGTCCGGAATAATTGTTTTGTAATATTCCGCTTGTGCATTCCACAAATTCGTGTAATATCCGTCTTTCGCCAGAAGTGTTTCGTGCGAACCGCGCTCTACTATTTCACCGTTATTCATAACGGTAATTTCGTCGCAGAAACGGCAGGACGAAAGTCTGTGAGAAATATATATCGCCGTGCGCGTTCCAACGATATTATTGAATTTCGTGTAAATATCATATTCGGAAACAGGGTCAAGAGCGGCGGTAGGTTCGTCAAGAACGATAAACGGCGCGCCCTTATAAACGGCTCGTGCAAGACAAAGTTTTTGCATTTCACCTCCGGAAATTTCAACACCGTTTTCATCGAAATCCTTATACATAATTGTTTCAATACCGTTTTCCATTGTTTTTAAACGTTCGCCGAGACCTGCGCGGACAACACAATCGGTGATCTGTTCACTGTCATATTCGATATCGGCGGCAACATTTTCCGCCATGGAAAATGAAAATATTTTTGAATCCTGAAATACAACGGAAAATAACGCCATGTAATCTTCGTATTTGTATTTTTTAATGTCAATGCCGTTCAGCGTAATTGTTCCCTCAGTTGGATCGTAAAGTCTGCAAAGCAGTTTTACAAGTGTGGATTTTCCACAGCCGTTCCGTCCCACAAGAGCCATTTTTTCGCCGATTCTCCATTTTAAATTTATGTCCTTTAAAACGTAATTTTCCGTGCCGGGATATTTAAAATAAACATGGGAAAATTCAAATTCATACTCGTTGTCGTCACGCTTTTCGGTGGGCAAAGTTCCCTTGTATTTTTCGTCGGGAATTTCCAGAAAATCAAATACCTTTTTGCAGAAAGGTGCGGCTACAAGCATTTGCGAAAAATAGTCTGAAATGCCGTTTATCCCTTGCGTTATCTGATTAAAATACATAACAAC
>CANQZR010000097.1 GCA_947628405.1 uncultured Clostridia bacterium | reverse complement strand
TCAAGGGGGCGGTTAGGTTTAGCGTTAAGTCTTTAATATCTAAATCCTCAACGCTTTAAAATATATTATAGCTGGTCCAGCGCAGCCGCGCTGGACCAGCTATTGTTTTTTTATTTTGTTCCGCTAAATTATCATTTATCTCAACTCTTAACTCTCCACTCTCAACACTAAATGATAATCAACCTTTTGTTTTAACATAGCCTATTTAATTATAAGTCCGGCTATATATGCTGCCGCCGAAGCAGCAAGCGCCACTACTATCAGCGGCAGCCCGAAATATGAAAGCACCAGCGCCGCCACAGTCCCTATAACGGCAGTTATAATGCTTCCCGTACTGTAGAATATTGCCGGTATAGTCATTGCGCTCAATACTGCATATGGTATGTAATAAAGAAAGCTGCGGAAAAAACGCGACTTTATTTTTTTGCTGAAAAATGCAAACGGCACTGCTCTTACCAGATAAGTTACTCCCGCCATAACGGCAATATATAAAACTATCTTCATTCCGTATCCTCCTTTACAGGGAACAGTACCGCCCCGACTGCGGCTGCTATGATCGATGAGATAATTACCGCAAACCCGGAGGAAACTTCCGTCAGCACGAACCGGAACAGCACGCTTATCCCTGCTGCGGCTGAAACTACAGCCAGCACGCTGACGCTCTTTCTTGCAGGCGGAACGATTATTGCAAGGAACATTCCGTAAAGCACTATGCCCATTGCGCTGCTTATTGACTCCGGCAGAAGCTCTCCTGCGGCGGAACCAAGTGCCGTACCGCTTACCCAGCCGGCAAACGCTATCAGTATCATACCGTACATATAAGCCGGCGTTACAGGTTCTTTCTGTGCGGAACATACTGCGAATATCTCGTCGGTTATTCCGTATGAAGCTGCAATACGGTGCGGAAGTGTGAATTTATTGTCAAGTTTCTGCGAAAGTGATATCGCCATAAGAGAATAACGTATATTTATAGTAAGCTGGACAAGCGCCATTTCTATAAGCGTACCGCCTGCGGCAATAATGTCAACGCCTGCCGCCTGTCCGGCAGAGGTAAGGTTCAATGCCGAAATTATCGTTGCGGTCAATGTTGAAAGCCCTGCCTGCACCGCTTTTATTCCAAATCCGAATGACACTGACAGATAGCCCAGAGCGATCGGTATGCCGTGCGCCATTCCCCTTGTAAAATCTTTTGCCATTTGTTCCTCCCGTATCAAGTGCCGTATGATAAAATAATTTATAGCTGTTTCATTATTTTTTCTTTATATTCATGCTTATTGCGGTACATTATTTTATCCGCAATATAGATATGTTCGCGCAGATCACCGTCAGGATCTTTCATACAGCTTGCGCCGTAAGAAATGCTTATAGGCTTATCCTTTATAATATACAATTTTTCCTCGTCTTTCATTTTTTGGATATATTCCTGCGCTTTATCTTCATCAGTACACGGAATGACTATCAGAAATTCATCTCCGCCCATGCGGAATATCCTGCTCTGCGGAAGCACCGTTCTCATCAGGACAGAGGATATGCGGATATATTCGTCGCCTACAAGATGCCCATATGTGTCATTGACAAGTTTAAGTTCGTTGCAGTCAGCCGAAATAACACATAACGGCAGCATTTCGCTTATTTCAACAGAATGCAGATACTGTTCAAAGCCATGCCTGTTCCCTACTCCGGTAAGTTCGTCCATGAGCGCTTTCTTTTCAAGGCTTTTTTTCAGGAGCTCCTGTTCGGTAACGATATTTATCAATCCGATTATGCCGGTTATCCTGCCGCTGTCATCTTTGACCGGTCTTTTGATAACTTCCATAAATTCCTGTTTACCGTCTGAATTTATTTCTATTACATATTGTGTACCTTTTCCGGTCCTAAGTATCTCCATATCCGCTTCCATGGCTTTAACGGCGTTTTCTTTGTCTTTCCGTATCTCAGCGTCGGTTTTTCCGCGTATAGTCCATTCGGGATCATCACCGTGGTCAATGTGATGCCAATAATGCGTCGCGAAGATGTACCGTCCTTTATCGTCTTTCAGGCAAATATTTGAAGGCAGTTCCTTCAGCATTTTTTCTATTTCAAAAAATGTAGCGGAATCTTTCAGTCTGATCGAATTTGCCATACGGTCAAGAACTAAAAATTCCGGTGTTTCCGGCTGAAATATGTCAACTGCGCCGCGTTTTAGACATTCTTCGGCGATAGGGATATCGGACTTATTTCCGCAATAAATAAGCATCGGTATAGCGGCGATAATGCTATCGTGTGCCACCCATTCAAACAGAGCAAAATCATCTGCGGCAGCTTCTTCCGCGCAGATAACGGCTGCGGACAGTTCCCCCGACTGTTCTTTTATCATTGAAAAATCGCGGCAGCTGTTATCTATAAGTATAGTCCTGTACTGTTTATCGAGAATGGCTTTAAGAGCGCTCATATCCGTTCTGCCATCTGTTACCATAAGAACTGTACGCTTCTTTTTATTGGTATTCATTATCTCCACGATATGTATCCTCCAAATCATATGATTGATACAGCGGTATCGTTCCATGCCGCCGGAAAATAATAAAAAGCATAATTTTTAAAAATATATTTTTATTATACCATATTCATCTTGATTTTTCAATATATTTTGTTAAAAATGTATAAAAACTGTTCTATCCCATACAGGAATTTTAAAGCTGCGGTATTTTTCAAGAATATATTTGTTCCGATACAAAATATGCTTTTCGCTTAAAAGTATTGACTTTTTCAACATGGTATGATATAATATCCCGTACTTACGCAAAATTAAAAATTCATATGGGATCAAGGTGGTGCAGTTGAATAATCCAATAAAAAATTTGTCGCGCAAAGAATGGCTTTTATGGATAGGATCGTTATGCGTTCTTATTTTTTCAAATATAATATCAGGAAATATAGATTGGCTGACACTATTTGCAACAATTACCGGAGTTACATCATTGATATTTGCTGCAAAAGGAAATGTATGGGCACAGATCCTTATGATAATATTCAGTATTCTCTACGGGATAATATCCTATCGTTTCCGATATTGGGGAGAAATGATAACCTATTTAGGAATGACTCTGCCTATGGCGGTCTGGTCAGCCTTTACATGGTTTAAAAATCCGTCTAAAAAAAACAAAAATGAAGTTGCTGTTCAAAAACTTGACCGTGGGCATATTTTTGCGCTTATATTTTCAACGATCATTGTTACAATAATTTTTTATTTTATTCTGAAATTACTGGGAACGCCCAATATTCTGTTGAGCACGATATCTATCACGACCAGTTTTATTGCGGCTTCACTTACAATGCTGCGGTCATCTTATTTTGCATTGGGATATGCTGCAAATGATATTATTTTAATTATACTCTGGGCACTGGCGGCTGCAAAAGATCCCGTTTATTTTCCTGTAATTATTAATTTTATTATTTTCTTTTTAAATGATATATATGGTTTTATATGCTGGAAGAAAAGAGAAAAAAATTCGTAGCGGAAATTTCATATATTTTATTAAAGAATACAAATTATTTTAAATTATTAAAATCAAAATATAATAAAAACAAGCTCTCAAAAAATATTTTGTGAGCTTGTTTTTTTATATGAATTTTGTAATATAAAATTTACTGCAAAATGCGGAAATATGCAGGTCGTGGAGAGAAAATATACATTATTTTTTCTCACTTAAATCAAACATTATTATTTATTTAAATGCTTTTTTGCAATGTCTAACACCTGTGCCGCTTTTCCGTTATCAGGCAGGACCACCAAAGCTATTTCAATTCCAATATCGATCAGTTTTTTGATATTTTCTTCGTTTTTCAGCCAGTTCTCAGCGGCTTTTAAATTTTCCATAACAACATTTTTTGCTTTATTTGAAAATCCAAATTTCATCATTCTCCATAACATTATATCCTTGAGAACGAACAAAACATTCTGTATTTTCATCATATACAACAAGAATTATATCTTTAATATTTTCTCCTACAAATTCATTGATACTTCTTTCGGCGATCTGAAAAGCAAGCAAACGATCAAACCCGTTGTTTCCGGAAGCAAGAAGCGGAAATGCAATTGACTTGCATACCATTATATCGGCAAGTTTTAATGATGTAAGATATGCTGAACTTAACAGCCCATATTCATTATGTTCACCGTCTTTCCACTTTGGAACTGACGCATGAATTATATATTTTGCATTAAGATCAAAAGCCGGTGTCGGCACAGCAGAACCTATATCACAGTGTCCTATTTGGGCACAGGCTTTTGTCAATTTAGACCGACCGGCGGCATTGAAAATTGCCGTTGATGCACCTGAACCCTCTTTCAGATATTCATTTGCCGGCAATACTATTGCATCGGCAGAAATATTTACGATATTTGCTCTGACAACTTCAAAATTCATAAAAGCACTCTCTTTTCTATTTTCATGCTATTTCGGATCGGTATCAATACTTCAAAAATCTCCCCACAAACCGCGTAACACCGCAGTTTGCAGGGAGAAAATAATTATTCCCACTCCATGAAAACAACCTTTTCATTTCATATTTACCATATCAAGCCGCGTAGAATAGCGGTTGTTTTATTTTTTATATCCATACTATCCATATAATTCTGTATTTCGGTATCAAAACGGTATCGGAATTTTTTATCGTCCTGTAAAAAGATATGTTATGCTGACCTTAAACCCGTTAGCGATCCTGAAAATATCTGAACAGTTAAACGGTGCGATCTGCGTAGGCTCTTTGGAACGGTCAAACAAGTCCTTGGTTTTCTTTTCGGATAAATGCAGATCAAGAACGTCTTTCAATGTTTTGCCGAATTTTTCAAGATTCGACACAACTATCCTCGAAATCTGCACTTGCATAGTCCGATAGGTCTTATTTGACGCTGCCCGTCCGAGAATGTCAAGCATCTGCTCATTTTCCGACAAATATTCCGACGGTTTCGTATCACTATTGACAGTATTTTCAAATTCGCCGAGTTCGGGAGCAAGGTATGCAGTCTTACAGCCCATATAATTTGCAATTCTGTTAAGGTCTGATCCGCTCAGTTCACTTCCGTTAAGAATACTGCAAATAATATCGGGATGCGCTTTCATTATATAGTATATATTGGTAAGCGCATTGGCATTGTCCGAAATATCGGCATTCTTATAATTTTCTTCTCCCTCAAAGAAGTAATCGACAGGAACGCCGAAAAATGCCGCGCACTTCTCTAATGTCTCCGAATTGACCGCCGCTCCGTTTTCCCACCGTTTCATATTACCCGGACTTAATCCCATCTGCCGAACTGTTGGCGTAGGTTTAAGTCCTCTTTCATTACAGAGTTTTATAAATTGTTCATAAAACACAATTTTTACCTCCTATATTTGTGTAAAACATAGAATAATACTAATAATAGGATTTTAAATATTGACAAATACTAATTATAGGATTATAATGTAATTGATATATTGATATTTACTGAATAATATTGTATATCAATTATAACACAAATGAATTATATTGTCAAGGAGGAAATTTAAAATGAACGAAAAAATTTTTATCAAAGCAGACGAAGTGGCTAAAATTCTTGATATTTCCAAACCTTACGCCTATAAACTTATCAAATCAATGAATGATGAGTTAAAGGAAAAGGGATTTATCACCATTTCGGGAAAAGTAAGCCGCCGATATTTTGAGGAAAAATTCTACGGGTTAGGAGGTATGGAACGTGCCTGCGTATAAAGACAACAATACAGGGAAATGGTACATATCCTGTTGGTACTCGGATTGGCAGGGAAAGCGCAAAAAGAAAATAAAACGCGGCTTTGAAACCAAGCGTGACGCCTTGGAATGGGAACGGGAATTTCAATTGCAGGACTGTAAAAAGCCTGAAATGACATTTGAAAGTTTTACGGAACTATATAAAAATGATGTTCTTCCAAAGCTGAAAGAAAACTCTTGGCTCACCAAGGAGAATATCATATCAAAGCATCTTATTCCCTACTTCGGTAAATTCAGAATGTGTGACATTACAGCTAAAAACGTCATTGATTGGCAAAATCATATACGGACTTCCGCAAACAAGCGCGGCGAACGATATTCGACAACATATCTGAAAACTATTCATAATCAGCTTTCATCTATCTTCAACCACGCCATAAGGTTTTACGGTCTGAAAACAAATCCTGCATTTGTCGCAGGAAATATGGGATCAAGCCGTCATTCTGAAATGAAGTTCTGGACAAAAGACGAATACATTAAGTTTGCCGAGGTCATGATGGACAAGCCTGTTTATTACTATGCTTTTGAAATTCTATACTGGTGCGGTATACGCGAGGGCGAGCTTCTTGCTCTTACGCCGTCCGACTTTAATTATGAAAGAAAAACGCTTCGTATCGACGAATCATATCAGCGTATAAAACAGCGTGATGTCATAACCTGTCCTAAAACTCAAAAGAGCAACCGTGTTATTAATGTTCCTGACTTTGTCTGTGAGGAGATCAAGGATCATCTTGATACGCTTTACGGCATACAAAGCAATGAACGAATATTTTCAATGATTTCCAAAAGTTCTCTGAACAAACAGATTAAACAAGGAGCAAAGACAGCAGGAGTGAAACAGATACGGGTTCACGATCTGAGACATTCACACGTTTCCTTGCTGATCGATATGGGGTTTACCGCTCTTGCAATCAGCGAACGGCTTGGACACGAAACAGCAGAGATAACTTTTACATATGCTCACCTTTTTCCGAGCAGACAAGCAGAGATCGCAGATAAACTCAATGAAATACGAAAGGAAGATTAAAATGTCGGCTAAAAATTTTGACCGCAGGGGCAGATTCAGAAGCAAAACTATTTCATTCAGAATGTCCCCTCAAGAGAACGAACAGCTTAATGCTGCCGTATCTCTTTCGGGACTTACAAAACAGGACTACATTATAAAACGTCTTGAAAATCGTGAAGTCATTGTTATGCCGAATCCGCGAGTTTACAAAGCACTAAAAACGCAGCTTGAAAACATATATAATGAACTGATCTATATAAAAAGCATTGATCCAAACAGTGAACTTGCAGAATCTATAAACCTTATAGCCAAAATTCTTTACGGAATGAAAGGATCAGAAAATATAATCAGCGAATAGCACTTAACATTCTGAGAATTTTATGAAACAGTATTTTCCCAAGTTTGCCGCTTATACGCGCTGACAGACTTTGGAAAAATTTTCTTATTCTGCAAACCGTCCTGGTCGAGCAAGTTACCAAAATTCAGTGAAAAAGGTCTGCCTTTTGAGCGGCTCGGAATTTTGGTATAACTTGCTCGACCAAATTTGTTTGGTCGAAATCTCTTTCCGCCGACATTTCCACACAAAAGAAAGGAATC
>CANQZR010000096.1 GCA_947628405.1 uncultured Clostridia bacterium | reverse complement strand
CGTCTCCTGCTCCAGAGGGAACGCCGAGCCTATAGCGATCTTTACATTCTCTGCTGTGCGTTCACCTATAAGCAGGTTATATTTTTTCTTGATGTAGTTGATTATAGCCGCGTCAAAAGCGTCGCCGGCAACCCTTACCGAACGTGAAGTAACTATTCCGCCGAGGGATATTACCGCAACTTCGGAAGTTCCTCCGCCGATATCTACTATCATAGAGCCCTGCGGTTCGGACACCGGCAGACCCGCTCCTATAGCGGCAGCCATAGGTTCTTCTATGATATTTACTTTCTTTGCGCCTGCGTTTTCGGCAGCTTCCTTTACCGCGCGGCGTTCAACAGCCGTAACGCCGGAGGGGATACATATTATAACGTGCGCCTTGGTGAAAAGAGCGCCTTTCAGAGCTTTTCTGATAAATTCCTGAAGCATAGTGGTGGTTATCTCAAAATCGGCGATAACGCCGTCTTTCAAAGGTCTTACCGCAACGATAGAACCCGGGGTACGTCCTATAACGTCCTTAGCCTCCTGACCAACATATTTTGCGCGGTCGGTGCGTGTATCCACCGCAACAACGGACGGTTCCCGTATGATTATTCCCTTTCCTCTCATATATACAAGAGTATTCGCCGTACCCAGATCGATGCCTATTTCTTTTGTGAACATTGTTTTTTTACCTCCGATAATGATGATATGTAAAGCAATTCCGTTAATATCTGTCGGTCCGTTATAACGGACCGTTATACTGCATTAAAAACGATCGCATACAATAATATTATAACACTTGAAAAGCAAGTGTACAACACTTTTTCCGAAATTTTTACCAAATTGTAATTTTTGTTTTTTACGTCAAATCCATAAACCTGCCGGCAAAAAAATTAGTGCAAAATTACAACCCCTTGCAGGTCTTGTTGTAAATTATAAGAGCGATTATAACGCATATTATCTGCGCCGGATTCACCGTAAGAGTAAACCCGAAAGCAAGCTTGAAAACTATAAGATCAAGCACCAGAGGCGAAGCGGTGTCCAGTCCCACCGACATAGAATATGCCAGCCATGACAGGAACGATATATCCGCACAGAGTTTTGCGACTACCGTTCCCAGCACTATACCTGCCAGAAGAAAAAATAAAAACGCTATGGTCTTTTTGATGTCCTTTCCCATTACAACTATCCTTTCATTTGTCCTGATCCACGCCTCTGTAGTAAAGTCCCCGTGTGAAACCGCTTTCCAGAGCTTTTCTGCCGTTTATGCAGCATTTTATTATCCGTTCAGTCTCTCCGGCGGATTCATCGGTAAGGTAAATTATAAGAATATCCGCGCTTATTTCGGATATCCTATCAGTCATCATAAGTATGTCGCTGTTGAATATCTCAACACACTGACCGTCTCCGCACTTTACGGGAAATCTTCTTCCCGTCCTGTCGGAAATGTATCCCTTGCAGCCGGCGCAGCTCCCTGCAGCCTGACGTATCGGGCAATTCCTTGTCAGCATTACCGGGAGACGACCGTAAACTATAACTCCCACCGGGATAGTTCCACACATTGCCGATATCTGCGGCAGCTTTGCCTCAGGGCTTGCCGTTATATCGGAAAGCCCCAGCCCTGCGGCTGCTGCGGCAGCAAAAGGATTCGCGGTATTAAGACCCATATCGCCGCAAAGTTCAAAACCAAGTTCACGTCCCGTTTTAACATAAGCAAGATTCGGGCACATAAGCCTTTCAAAGCCCCTGCTCCGCATTTCCGAAAGTTTTTCACGTACAGAATGTTCATCATCTATAAATCTTGGAGGAGCAATGATGTACCTGCGTTCCGCAGTAACGTCTCCGCAAAGTCTTAACGGCAATATTACGTCCCCTATCTCGCCGGGGAGCGCCGCAAGCTGCTCCGCCGAGGATACTCTTACCCTCAGCTTTATGGGAGAACGTTTTTTACGTCCGATATCCGCAGAAACATCATTTATCCTGTATTCAGGCTTTGCCGCCGAAATGCGCGCCTTATCCATCAGACTTACGGCTTCACGTCTAAGGGAATTTATTGCTGACGCAGATATCATAAGCCCGTCGTCTGTTTCGGCAGAGAATTTTCCGGGCGAATAAACGGTATCTCCCAGCTTTTCGGCATATTTTCTGATGTATTCCGCGTCTGCGGAACGTTTTTCGGCTTTTTCGGGAACGGCTCCCTCCGCCGATACGGAAATATCTCCGCAGCGCATTTCCAGCCTTGCAGGCTCTCCGCACTTCAATTTAAAAGACATATCCGCTTCCGCGGCTTTTGTTTCCCGGCGGAAACTTTCTCTTATCACCGGCAGGACTTTTTCCGCAGAAACAACGTCCTCTTTTCTCCTGTATCCGAACATGGGAGCGCCAAGGTTTCCCGTAAGGTATCCGTCTGTAAAGCCGCTTCTTGAAAATACCGCCCTCAGAGTGTCGATATCCGGCTCCTTTCCGTCAAGAGCCGCTCTGCACGCCGTTACGGCAGCCGCCACATATTCCGACCGTTTCATTCGTCCTTCTATCTTGAAAGACTTCACACCGATATCCGCAAGCTCCCTGATATGCGGTATCCCACAAAGATCTTTAAGGGAAAGGTCATAACGCTCTCCGTTTCCCAAAGCGTTAAAAGGCAGACGGCAAGCCTGAGCGCACATTCCTCTGTTCGCACTTCGGGAACCTATCATTGCGCTCATGTAACACTGTCCCGAAACCGACATACAAAGCGCGCCATGTATAAAAACTTCCGTCTCGATACCCGTTCCCGTAATATCGGCTATCTGTTTTTTTGAAAGCTCCCTTGCTGCCACTATACGGGAAAATCCCATTTCAACCGCCAGTCTTGCTCCCTCGGGAGAATGTATCGTCATCTGGGTCGAAGCGTTCAGCTTCATATCCGGGAGCATTTCTTTCAGCAGTCGGGCAGCGCCTATATCCTGAACGATAATGCCGTCTGCGCCTGCTTCGGCGGTAAATTTTGCCGCGGAAAGAAAGTCCTTCATTTCCTCGGCAAAAATGATGATATTCATTGCCCTGTAGAGCTTTACGCCGTGCAGATGGCAATATTCAATAACCTTTACAAGCTCCTGATCCGAAAAATTTACCGCACCTGCTCTGGCGGAAAAACGTTCTCCGCCCACATAAACCGCGTCTGCGCCGCACCTTACCGCTGCCATGGCGCTTTCAAAGTTTCCGGCAGGAGCCAGTATTTCGGGCTTGGCAGCGCCCGTACTGTTCAAAGCCGTCACTTGGAATTTTTAGAAGTACGCTTATCCTTAGGATCGTCAAGGGTAAGCTGTTCGTCGATATCAGACTTCATATGCTTTATTTTCAGCTCGTTTTCAAGGGCTGATATCCTTGCAAGAAGAGATTTTTCGTTTTTAAGGGCTTCGTCCCTTTCCAGCCTTGCCTTGCAGGCGTCGTCCACATATTCCTTTATCTGTGTGCGGATATTGTCTATGCTGTCATTTGCTTTTTTAGCTTCGTCAAAAGCAGCAAGAGCGACCAGTGTTGCCGCAGACTGTATGGACATATTATCCGACGAAGAAGCCATTTTGTATATCTCCGAATCTACCTTTCTCGCAAGCTCGATAAAATAGCTTGGCGACTCGTCGGTTTTAAGATTAAATTCCTTGCCGCAGATAGTGACCTTGACCTTATTCATTTTAAACATTCCTTTCCATTAAAAAATTTTTCAGTTAAAACAAGTATAACATATTTTATTTATAATTTCAATAGAAAAAAATAATTTCCCACATATCCTCAAAAAAGAAAAGTGGCTCTGTCCGGGGTAGAACAGAGCCGAAGATTATGATATAGGATTATTGGGGGTTTCCATAGACTGTAGGGGTAAACAGCCTATGGATAGGGTCTTTTATATGGTTTTCACCGCACAGACTTAGGGGTAATAAGTCTGAATATAAAAGCACACTTTGGGGGATAATGTACCCGTTGTTCCGAGTACAGTCATATTGTAACCGATATTTGTGTAAATCATGTGAAAAAAAGCTGAAATAAAAGCGAAATCGTAAAATTTTCCAATTTTCATACAGTGTTTACCTGCCGGAGCAGGGGTGTTGAAACTTTCGTTAAAAAGGTTAAAAACCAAAGGGCTGTACTGCGTTGAATAAGGGGAACTTTTAACACTTTCAACAGTTTTTCCACATTTTATATGTTGAAAAACGCAGTTTTTTGTCGCAAAAGCACGTTAAATGCGTTTTCGGCGCAGGATATGTGCTGCAAAAAATACTGAAAGCAACCAGAGCGGAACAAGCGCCGAAAGTTTAGATATCAAAGGCTCGGCGCTAAAAATGCTTGTCCATTTGAGAAAACTTCCCCACAAATCAGCTTATTGCTGTAATGTGGCTTTTATCGGGAATTTGCGTACGGTTCTATTTCCATGCGGCAAAGAATATATATATCCTAAAAAGGAGGATAAAATCATGAACGATGTAAACAAGCCTATGCCTGTGCACAACATTATCCTTGAAGGAAGAAAAAAGCTGTCCGTGTCAGGCGTTACGGACGTTGACAGATTTGACGAAAATACGGTGCTTCTCTACACCAGCATGGGAGAAATGACCATAAAGGGCACCGATCTGCACGTCAACGGACTTTCCGTTGAAAGCGGCGAAATGAGCGTGGAGGGAGAAATAAAAAGTATCCTGTACGGCGATCCCGACAGAAAAGCTCCTCTTTCACTGCTGGATAAAATTTTTCACTGACGAGGTGACGATTTGCATTTAGATACATTTTTTTCGGTCTCTCAGCATACGGCAATGTTCCTGCTTTCCGTCGTCCTCGGCGCGGCTCTCGGGGTGGTATATGACTGTTTCCGCGCATTCAGGGTGATATTTCCGCCGGCAGCCGGAAAAAAAGCCGTCATAGCGGAGGATATCATCTTCTGGCTCATATATGGCTTTTGTATATTCTGTTATGCGGCGTCATTCGCACGCGGACAGGTAAGATTTTTTATGTTTTTCGGGTCGCTGATAGGATTTGTGCTTTATCTTGTCACCGTGGGGAGCATAGTTATAGGCATAATAAGAAGCGTTTTCGGAACTTTTTACAAAATATTACATAAAGTATATTCACGCTTGATTGAACCTTTTGTAAAAATATTTAAAACTATTTGTCAAAAAATTGTGCCGCTTTTTGTGCGAAATCATAAAAATGCAGAAATTCCCGAAAGAAGTGTTAAAAACCACTTGAAAAATGCTGTCTCTATGGTGTATAATAAGTACATTAGTGTAGAGAAAAACATTCGAGGAAAGGAAACAGGAAGGTGAAGGCATGAACGAAGCTGAAGTGCTCAATGCCCAAAAAAATAAAAAGAACCTCAAGCACCTGAAAAAAAAGAAAAACAATCACCCACTCCTCGGCGCTCTGGGATTTATAGCGGGTTCTGCTTTTGTTCTGTACTGCTGCGCCTCCATAGTCCTGACCAAGGCGGAGATCGCCGAGAAAAAGCAGGAACTTGCCGTTCTGTCAGAAAAAGCCGAACAGCTTGAAGATGAAAACGACGAGTACCAGAGCATTCTTTCCGAAGAGGACGAAAGAGAATTTATGGAGCGCTATGCCATAGAGGTGCTCGGATATGCCTATCCGAACGAAAGGCGTTTCTACGATACTATGGGAAATTAAAAAAGGAACATTCCCCTTTAAAGGAATGCCCCGAAAGGGATATATAAAATCAAACGAGAGGATCAAAAATTTTTTATGCAGCTTGAAACTGGAAAGATCTACGAAGGCAAAGTAACCGGAATAACCAAATTCGGAGCATTTGTAGAAATAGAACCGGGTACTACCGGAATGGTACATATCAGCGAGATCGCCAACACCTATGTAAACGAGATCAAGGATCATCTTACCGAGGGACAAACGGTAAAGGTAAAAGTGCTTTCGGTAAGCGGAGAAGGCAAGATCTCACTGTCTATCAAAAAAGCCATGGACAGCTCCGCTCCTAAAAAGGACAGCAGGCACAGCGGAAACGGCGGCAGACGTCCGGACGCTTCCAGACCTGTTCAGGAAAAAGCCCCACAGTCTCCCGAAGCTGCTTTTGAGGATATGCTCAACAAGTTCAAGCAAAGTTCGGACGAGCGCATGGGCGATCTTAAAAAAGTTCTTGACGTCAAGCGCAGGAATCCTTCAAGAAGAAAGTAAGCAGCAAGCCGTACTCAAAAAGTACGGCTGTTTTTGTAAAAGGGGCATTTTAATTGAGCAATGAAAAAATAATGGAAATTTTCCCCGACGATCCTAATGCGGAGGAAATTTATCCGCAGGAAATAAAAACACGGGAAAATGACGTTCTGGATATTGAACTTCCGCCATATGAAGAAAATTTTTCTCATATAGGAGACGTTGATAACGAAGAACCGTTCTATGAGAAAAAACAGGAAGTTTACGAACGGAACATAAAGATCGCCGAAAGAAAATTTTCCCTTGAAAGAGCAAAAAAAGAAGCCCTTGAAAACAAGGAAAAAGCATTGCAGCGCGAACAGGCGATACGGAATTACAAAGAAAATAACAAAGGTCCTGACAGAAAAAAGATAAATATGCTCATAGGCGTGGGAGTTTGTCTGCTGCTGGTAATATTTTTCATAGGTGTCACTGCGCTTCAGAGCGCAGCGCCTGAGCAGCCTATAGTTGAGTTTACGACAGTCGCCATAAATGAATATATGCTTGACAATGATGAAGATGAAAAGCTGCCGAAAGTTACTGAGGGAATCGCGGAAGAAGTTATGGAAAATGAAGAAGAACAATCGCCGGAAATTACCGAAGTAATTCAGGAAGAAGTTATTGAAGACGAGGAGCAGGCGCCGGAAGTTTCCGAAGTAACGGTAGAAGAAGAAACGGAACTTGACCTTTCTCCGCTGAAAGCTGTGGCAGGTTCATACGTTTACAATACCAATGATATTTCTTACAGATTTACACCGTCAGACTATGTGAACGATTACGGCGTTGACTGCATAAGGCTCAAGGTAGAAGCAAAAAGGATCTCCGACAAGGAAAAACTTTGCGTTGTTCCGTCCTTTTATCTTTACAACAGCATTACAAGAATCGAGGACAGAGGAAATGTAGTTTCTTTTGACAGTGCAACGGCTGAATACACAAGTCCGACGATATATGAATACAGTGACGGCACTGTAAGTGGACCTGAACAGTCTATGGTCGCGGTCTACCTTGAGGGAGACGGCACATACAGTATGGAATTTGATTTTTACGTTCATGACGAGGAAAGTTATGACAGTCTGCGGTATTATCCCGATCTGAATACATTTCCGCGTCATACCGAAAATGCCGACCAATATTTTGAACTTTCATGACAGGGCGGTGATATCCTCGATCGACAGTCCCGGCTGCAGCGCTTTGTTTATGGAATATGCAAGCAGCCGTGATGTGCGTTCGATAAGTTTGTCAACATCACGGGGAGTGACCATCATATTCGGCAGGTGCTTATCGGGAGGATCGCCGGTTATATTTTCCACAATGGTGTGCATATCTACAACGGTGGGAACGCCTATGGCGATCACCGGTATGCCAAGCGTTGCTTCGGAAAGCTCCCTGCGGCGGTTCTGCACCCCTGAGCCGGGAGATATCCCCGAATCGCTTAGCTGTATGGTAGAACCGAGACGGGAAATATCCGAGCAGGCAAGGGCGTCTATG
>CANQZR010000095.1 GCA_947628405.1 uncultured Clostridia bacterium | reverse complement strand
ATTTAAACGGTTTAATTTAAACTTACTTTGGGGGTGACATTGCCCGTGGGGGCTTCCCCACAAATTATCATTTATCGGTGAATATAAAAATGCTAAATCAAAGACCCATTTCCCGTTCAAAGATTTTTACAAACATCTATACCAAATGCTATCTCCGTTTCAAGCATATCCAAACCGTTTATCTTTTCCTGATCCGCGCGGCTCGTCTTGTAGTAATAAGGCGTCATCATAAATAAATTCAGTATGTCGGTCTTATCGCTGATATGCAGGATATCCCTCACTTCTTTTCTTTCGGCAAGTTCAAAACCATCGGGGATATCATAATTCACCCTGTTTAAATAAACATTTTCATATATGATATTCTTTAAAGATAATAAATGCTCTTCAAGCGGATATATCCTGAAAAAGTATCCGCCTTTTTTCAGTATCTTTTTTATTTCCTTTATTTCATACGGCGCAAAAGCCGACAAGCATATATCGCAGCTTCCGCTTTTTATCGGCACGGAGCTTGTACTTGCAACTGCCGTTTCAATATTTTTATTCCTTTTTGCAAGAAATGAGACCGCTGTTTTTGAAATGTCTATCCCAAGCATATGGATATTGTAATTCCTGTCCTTTGCGAACCGGTAAATATTATCGGTGTACCAGCCCTCGCCGCAGCCAAGGTCAGCAATAACGCAGCCGCTGCTTATGTATTTTTCCATAGCCGATAACAACGCTTCCAGCAGCACGGAGTAATATCCCTTTCCGAGAAAATCCCTCCTTGCCCGTACCATTGCTTTGTCGTCGCCGTGTCTTTTATTTTTTGAAGCCTGCGACATAAGCAGATTTACATAATTTGCTCCCGCTATATCAAAGCAGTGATGATTTTCACAAAAATAGGTCTTATCATTTTTTTCGAGAATATTTCCGCATATCGGACAGATAAACAATGACATGGCAGTCTCCTTTTCCGTTCAGTCAGCATGATAATGAACGGATAATATATTGACATATTTTTTATTTGAGTTATAATATTATTATATAAATTTTATCATACGGAGGTTTTATTATGCGAAAGAATTTAGGAGTACAGCCGGCACTTTTCCCTATGCCGGTAGCTATAGTTGCCGCTTACGGCGAGGACGGCAAGGTATGCGCTATGAACGCCGCATGGGTACAGATATGTGATATGGACAAGATCGCGCTGTTTATCGACGAAGAGCACAAGACCACAGCTAATATCAGACACAGCAAGGCTTTCACCGTAAGCATTGCAGATGTTCCCAATATGGAAGCTGCCGACTTTTTCGGCATTGCTACAGGCAACAAAATGCCGGACAAATTCGAGCGCACCGGATATCACGCGGAAAAAAGCAGCTTCGTTAACGCTCCGGTAATAACCGAATTTCCCGTTACGCTGGAATGTGAACTTGCGGAAATAGTAAATACCGAAAATCTTCATGCCATTGTGGGAAAAATAGTTAACGTCAGCGCAGATGAAAAAGTAGTCGGCGATAAGGACAAAATAGATCCCGTCAAAGTCAACGCACTTATTTTTGACCAGTTCCGTTCGGGATATTATTCCGTAGGAGAAAAAGCCGGTCAGGCTTGGGATGCCGGAAAAGGTCTTATGAACAAGTGATCGCTTTAGTTTTTTTCATACCGTCCGGACGCGCCGGAAAGTGCTCCGACGGTATGTTTTTATTCCGGACAGACCGGATAACAAAACATATGCGGATAACTCACTGTAATTACGGAATGAGGGATAGACATGCTTCTCAAAAGCGCTGAGGATATGATATCACTTGCGGAAGAATGGGGCTTTCTGCCGTTCTTCGCAAACAATATAAAAGGCTTTTCGGTCGAAGAAAATACGCCGCCGTCGCTCTGGTTCACCGGACTTGAAGGTCCGTGGGAATGGAAAGGTCCCGCCGCAAGAAGCGGAAGATGCGTTTACGGCAAATTTTTCGGCGGAAAGGCCGGAATGATAAGCCTTGAAATGTTTCCTGATTTTGCAAATTACCGCCGCTGCGGATATGATTTTGATTCCAGATATGAGGACGGTCTTGCTTCACATAAGGATATGGAAGTATATGATGTGATAAGCCGGAACGGTCCCATTCTTTCAAAGGACGTTAAAAAAATATGCGGCTACAGAAAGGACGGCAAAAAAGGCTTTGATACTGTCATTACCCGTTTGCAGTCACAGACATATATCATCACCCATGATTTTGTTTACATGAAGGACAAGCACGGAAGCACCTACGGCTGGGGCGTTGCCGAATATGATACGCCGGAAAATATCTTCGGATACGACGCCGTTACATCGGCATATTCCAGAGAACCGGAAGTATCAAAGGAGATCATCTTCCGGCGGCTGAAAAAAATACTTCCTGCCGCAGACGAAAAGGATATTATCAAATTTATCGGATAATATACTGTATCACCGGAAAGGAGCTGCTGAATATGGAATATAAATTTTACTGTACCGGAGATCCGCACCTGAAAAACGTTCTTTATCCCGAGATAGATTCGCCTTATAAACTTTATGATATACTGTCCGGAATATGGTGTGCCGAGACGTGCGCTCCGAGAATGAGAGAAAACTGGACGCCGGAAAACAAGACTCTCGGACAGTGCTCAATAACGGCATTCCTCGCGCAGGATATCTTTGGCGGAAAAGTTTACGGGATACTGCGTGACGGCGGAAATTATCACTGTTATAACGCTGTCGGGAACTGCATATTTGACCTTACAAGCGAGCAGTTCGGTGACGAAGCGAAAAAACTGATATATGAAAACGCTCCCGAACAATTCCGCGAAGTTCATTTTGCCAAGGAAGAAAAGCGTCTGCGATATGAATTTCTGAAACGTTCCTTTGAGTCAGCCGTAAAGAAATAGCAGAATTGCTGTATCGCTATAGAACGCGCCGCGCAAGACTGTATCAAATACAGCCTGCGCGGCTTTTTACTGTAAATTCATACAGAATTGTTTTTTTTCTTGCGCTTTTTGTAAATATAGTACGCAATGCTTGACGCCGCCGCAAAAAATACTTCGCATATAAATGATACCCAGAATTTAGGCGAAGCAGGATCGTCAACGCTTGAACCCATAAGCGTCGTAGTCACCACTCCCGGCAGTATGCCAAGAAAAGAACCAATATAATATTTAAGCGGCGAAAACCCCGTCGAACCTAAAAACATACTTACTACGTCGCAGGGAAGTATATTTATTACTCTCATAAAATACGCTATAAAAAACTCGTTGTCCGACTTGAACTCCATTAGCTTGTCCGCATTTTTATTTTTCTTTATCATATTTTCCACAAATTCTCTTTCCGCATATTTGCCGATAAGATACGGAAATGTGAGCATTACCAGTATGCCTATGCAGTTTACGAGCAGCGCGGCAAAATAATTCGGGAAAATACTTCCCGAAGCCGCTATAAGCACCATCATAGGAAAAAACATCGACAGCGATTTCATTGCGAAAAGACCTATCATTACCAGAGCCGCAAGCCACAGGTTTTCCGGTGTAAATTCAAGTATATGTTCGACCGTTACTCCCCGGAACAATGTCAGGTATATTATCACACATACCGCTATCATTGCCAGCGGTGCAAGCCGGACAATTCCTTTGATAATATCTGAAAATTTCTTTTTCATATCATGTTCTCCCCGTAAATGCGTCACACAAAGATGCCGCTGTTCCTACATCAGCGGAGCAAACAGCCTGAGAACGCGCCCCACCAGTTTTTTGAAAATGTTATATTTTTTGCAGTCTTCAAGCGTTATAAGACAGCACTGCTCTATAGTTGCAAGAGTATCCTTTTCAACATCATTTACCAGATCACAGCGGTAAAAATAGCACGCACATTCAAAATGCAGGAAAAGGCTTCTGTAATCAAGATTTATCGAACCTACCACAGCCCTTATGTCGTCGCTCACAAAGCTTTTTGCATGAATGAACCCCGGAGTAAATTCATATATTTTCACACCGGCAGAAATAAGTTCTCCGTAATATGAACGAGCCAGCAGATAAGCATATTTTTTGTCCGGTATATGAGGCATGATTATAGAAACATCTACCCCTCGCTTAGCGGCATAAGTAAGAGCCTGCGTCATTTCTTCGTCAAGTATAAGGTAGGGCGTCATTATATGAACATATCTTTCCGCGCGGTTGATAATATCAAGATAGACCGTTTTGCCCACGTTTTCGTTATCTAACGGACTGTCCCCATACGGAATAACAAAGCCCTCTTCATTCGGGAAGCTGTGCTCCGCGTCAGTGATATACCGTGAAAAATCGTCATTTTCGCCTTTTTTGTTATAAATGTTCCAGTTCTGCAGGAACATTGCGGTAAAACTTTTTACCGCGTCCCCTCTTATCATTACAGCAGTATCTTTCCAGTATCCGAAGCGCTCGAACCGATTGATGTACTCATCGGCAAGGTTCACACCTCCGGTAAAAGCAGTATGACCGTCTATAACAAGTATCTTGCGGTGATCGCGGTTGTTCTGTACAGTCGAGAATATCGGTCTGAACGGCGCGAACACCCGGCATTTTATTCCTTTTTCGGCAAGTTTTTCAGGGAAATTATGCGGAACGAGCACAAGACCGCTGGTGCCGTCATACATGAACCTTACCTCAACTCCCTGAGCCGCTTTGCGCTCAAGGACGTCGGCCACCGCGTCCCACATTTCGCCGTGATCTACTATAAAAAATTCCATAAAGATGAATTTTTCTGCTTTTTCCAGTTCTCTGAGCATGGCAGGAAAAGCACTTTCGCCGGAAGAAAAATATTCCGCTCCGTTATTTTTAAGTGTAGGAAAACCTGCGTATTTTTTCATGTATGAGGAAAAATTCTTTTCCTTTTCGCTTATAAGTTCAAGTTCTGCCGTAACGGCTTTGTCCTGAGGTATGAACGGAGCCGATCTTTTTATCTGGCTGCGGATATTGCGGTTCATTATGTGTGTTCCGAACTGAAGACGCACAAAAACATACAGCAGCGTTCCGAAGATCGGTATCAGCATTATGGGAACTACCCATGCCAGCTTGTAATACGGATTTGTCTTTTCGTTTATTATGCAGATAAGCACTATAAGCGAAAGCACGGACATTGCGGCGCTGAAATAAACAAAATGGCTGCTGAAATACACCGCAAACGTCATAAGGAACACTATCTGCAATGCAATGCTGAGCGCTACAACTATTGTGCGCCCGAAAACTATTTTGGCAAGGCTTTTTACTTTACGCTTTAACTTCTTGTTCATTTACATATTATTCCTTAAATAAAGGCTGCTGAAAAATTTCCGCCGGCTGACCGGCGCCGGACCGTCCCTGACGGGAAGATCCCGGTGACCCGTTCGTATTGAAAATATTCTTTAAGCCTTATGGATATTATAAAGCAAACTTTCGTTTTGCTTATTTTGTACAAAATAAAGCACAAAAATTTATCTATAAATACATTTTAAACCCACAAAAGCAAATTGTCAAGTAAATTTATTACTCTAAATGTGACAATATGATGAAACCTTAAAAAAAATATTGTTATTTGAATAATTTTGTGGTATACTTAATTATGGATAATAATAAGCACAATTTCAGGAAACCGGAAAGCCACCCTCTTTCCTGAGGAAGGAGCATTTTTCCCTATGGCAGGTTATATCGGAACCAGATGTATGGTTTGCAATGAAAAATTTACTTCCGAGGATGATGTTGTCATCTGTCCCGAATGCGGTACGCCATATCACAGGGCTTGCTATGAAAAAAACGGAAGCT
Organism: uncultured Clostridia bacterium; assembly: GCA_947628405.1. Classification (GTDB taxonomy): domain Bacteria; phylum Bacillota; class Clostridia; order Oscillospirales; family Ruminococcaceae; genus RGIG8773. Next base: position 1,986 of record CANQZR010000095.1, on the reverse strand, counting down.
GTATAAATGATGTCCTCCACCGTAACGGCGGAGCATGGAAACCCTCTTACGACGGAGACAGCAGCGCAGAAAGCCATGGAACGGTATGCGCTTTCTGCGGATACACAAATCCCCCTCTCACACTGTTCTGCCGGCGCTGCGGCATGCCCTCTCAAAGCATAAGCAGCAATGCCGACCGCATGGAGCAGCGTTACGGAGGAGTAAATATAAACGACGATCCCGACGCTTACAACAGGAATGCAAATGCAGGCACAATACTTGATCCGTTCCTGATAAACTATTCCGATCCGCTTTGCGGATTCAGCCCCGACGAGGATTTTGACGGCGTAAAGCTGGCGGAACTCGGTGATTTTGTAGGCACAAACACGCATTACTATCTTCCACTGTTCAAACAGTTCAAGGAATACGGCAGAAAATTCAGCCTGAATTTCTGCGCCATGCTTTTCCCGGAAATGTATTTTTCTTACAGAAAAATGCCGCTTGTGGCTCTTGGAGCATTCATACTGCGGCTGCTTTCCAGAATACCGCAGTTCATATATGCTTTTGCAGGAACATCGGAGTACGGTCGGTTATCTTCCTTTGCTTCCGGATTTGACATCAGAGGTTCCGCTTTTCAGGGTCTGATGCTGTTAAGTACGATCATATATTATGTGCTGATGTTTGTATTCGGCTTTTTCGGCAATAAATTATATTACGAAAATTCCATTCGCAGGATAAAGAAGATCAAAGCGTCAAGCGATGGTTTAAATATCCGTTACGAGATAACGAAAAAGGGAGGAACGTCCGCTTTGCTGCTTACGCTGTTCATATGTCTTTCGGCTCTCCCCTATCTGGCAATATATTTCATACAGTTCTTTTCGGTTATCAATATATAAATATAATATAAAAACATAAAGGAGTATTGAGAAATGAAGGTCAAAAAAGCGGTAATAACTGCGGCGGGGTACGGCACACGAATGCTTCCGGCAACAAAAGCAATGCCCAAGGAAATGCTTCCTATTCTGGACAAGCCTGCGATACAGTATATCGTAGAAGAATGTGTCAGTGCCGGAATAAAGGACATACTTATTATCCTTTCAAGAGGGAAACATATCGTTGAAGATCACTTCGACAGGACTCCCGATCTTGAACATCAGCTTGAACAAAGCGGAAAGAACGATCTTTGCACGGAGATCAAAAATATTGCTTCCATGGCAAACATAACATACGTCCGTCAGGCAGAACAGCTCGGACTTGGGCACGCCGTTCTGTGTGCAAAGAATTTTGCAGGCAGCGAACCTGTTGCCGTTCTTTATGGAGATGATGTTATAATAGGTGAAGATCCGGCAATAGCCCAGCTTTGCAGAGCTTATGAAAAGTATGAAAAAGGCGTTGTCGGTATCCGTGAAGTTCCTACGGAAGATGTAATGCGGTATTCATCTATGAAGATCTCGCCTCTTGATGACAAATGTTACGGCATTTCGGACATGATCGAAAAGCCGTCCAAGGAACAGATATTCTCAAATTATGCAATTCTCGGAAGATGTATCCTCCCACCGGAAATTTTCACCATACTGGAAAACACGCCATACGGGCGCAACAACGAACTTCAGCTTACAGATGCAATGAAGCAGCTTGCAGTCACAGAGGGCATGATAGGCGTTGATTTTACCGGAACGCGCTATGATATGGGCAATAAACTCAGTGCAATAAAAGCCGGTATCGAGACCTGTTTAAAACGTCCTCAGATAGGGGAAGAACTCAGGCAGTACATTATAGAACTTGCAGATACATTAAGATAATACGGCAGTAAAAAAATATATCCCGGACAGACCGCCGGGATATATTGCGTTTATAACATTGAATATATTACCATACAAGGTTGGTTTTCAGTTTTTTAATGATAAATGATAATTTAGCGGAACAAAATAAAAAACAATAGCTGGTCCAGCGCAGCCGCGCTGGTGGGGTCAAGGGGCAAAGCCCCTTGTCGCCCTCCGCAGAGGG
>CANQZR010000094.1 GCA_947628405.1 uncultured Clostridia bacterium | reverse complement strand
AATTTCGCCGTCTGCGGACGGCGACCAAAGGCTCTGCCTTTGGAATCCGCGAGCTGGGCTCAGCTCGACCAGCTATTATTTATCATATTTAGTGCGCTAAATTATAATATCTCAACTCTTAACTCTCAACTCTCAACACTAAATGATAATTTTGCGCTTTGCGCAAAATTATCATTTACTTCAATTCCGTGAAACAAGAAACTTTATCGCCCTTTCAATGCTGTCCTTTGAATTTCCCCAGTCCGCATCTTTGCCGGAATTGCGGTAGTCATACATAGTGCAGTAGTGCGACACATCTTTGTATAATAATGCTATATACTTCTCCGTAAGATCTCCCGCCAGTTTTGTAAAACTTTCCAGTTCGTCCTTTTTCAGATATAAAGGCGCAAGCGACTGAACAAGATCATAGTGCGGCAAACAGATAAATTCCTGCTCTGCCAGAAGCTCCCTGAAATCTTTCTGCGAATACATTTCAAAAAATGTCCTCATCAGCCGTTCCATTCCCCAGTCAACTTTCTCACAGACAAAACAAGTGCTGTTTATCTCCGAAAGTTTTGCTTTACGGGCATTCTTCGGCTCAAAAAGTTTTTTGCGCGAAAAAAGCTGCTTGTCTACTTCCTCAAGATGAGTCTGAAGCATAAGCGCAAGAGAAAGACGGTTCTTCTGTTTTAACATCTGCTGAAAATGCGTATGGCAAAATCCGGCGCGATTCGTTTCAATCCGTACATCCGGCTCCATCATAGCCGCTCCCATTATATATTCCACCGTGCGCTGCTCCAGCATATCACGCATACGGCAGATAGGACAGCCTTCCTTTGGTTCAAGGATCTCACTTATCGGGATAGTTAAAATACTTTCACGCATAAAATAACTCCTTTCAGTTCCCTGTTCTCATATAATGGAAAAGATACTGCTGCGCTATGCCAGCATACGGCAGAACAAATTCCGGAAATCCCTCCGGATAGAACTGCTCCATTACGCGCTTCATCCATACGTCCATAGGAACACAGTCTATACGGTACATTCCGTATAGCATGGCGCAGTCTGCCACCTTAGGACCGACGCCTTTTATCGTCATAAGGATCTTTCTTATATCCTCCGTTGGAAGATCCTTTATTTCATCAAGAACTATTTCGCCGTCATTCAGTTTTTTAACGCAGTCGGCTATGTATTTTGCCCTGAAACCTGCCCGGAGCGGCGCAAGGTCGTCAGGAACGACACCTTTCATCTGCGCAATATCCGGAAATCCTCCGTACATTTCACACAGCCGTCCGATTATGCCCTTTATCCGCGGAATGTTGTTGTTCTGCGAAATGATGAAAGAACATAAAGCCTCCCAGCTGTCCTGCCGGAGTATGCGTATCCCTCCGGCATATGCGCAGGCTTTTGACAGAGCAGGATCTTCGGAAAGTATTCGTTTTATCTCGGAATAGTCCGTTTCCAAATCAAAATACGGCAGCCACACATTTAAAAATGTTTCCTCGTCAGTGTCAAAAAACCGGAAATGATCCTTTTCGGCAGAAACGGTAAGCTGCCTGTTCAGCATAAAGCCGTGATAAGTGCAGTCAGGACCGCTCCCGATACGTTCCCAGCGAAAAGCCTGACCGCAGTCAAGAGTTTCGTCAAGATCAAGATCGGCAGTTTTAAGAAGAATATCATTGCCTTGTTTAAGATATTCCATAAAATTTCTCCTTTGGAAAATGCTTATTAAATTATATCACCGTCATGGTCATGCCTGAAAGTCAACTTTAAGACGCTTTTTCAAGCGTTTATCCGTCTATTACAAAATCCACCTGTCCGGCGGAAATATCTGCCGACGAACAAATGACCTTTACCTTATCTCCCACGCTGTAGACCGGTCTGCCTGATTCGGTAAGAGCGGATCTTCCGTCAAAATCATATCTGCCGCCCTTTAAAGAATCTATCCGGACGAGCCCTTCCACCGTGTTCGGAAGTTCAACAAAAAAGCCGTATTCCTGAACAGATGATATGGTCCCCTCAAAACTTTCTCCTATATGAGCGGACATATATTCCGCAATATAGCAGTCCTCGCAGCTCCGTTCGGCACGCATTGCCCTTAGCTCGCATTCCGACGACGTCCTTGCCGCTTCCGCCGCAAACGCCGTATAACGCTTTGAGATATAACGTTCATTCTGCTTATTGTAGCAAAGATCCGTCAATATCCTGTGTATGGCAAGATCAGGATATCTCCTTATCGGCGATGTAAAATGAGAATAATCCTCCAGCACCAGTCCGAAATGTCCCAGAGGCTCGTCCGAATATTTTGCCTTTGCCATAGAACGCAGCACCATGTTGTTTATCATGGGAGAAACAGGCATATCCTTTGTTTTTTCAAGTATTTCCGCAAGATGACCGGGCTTTACGTCGGTAAAATGAGGTACCTGCACGCCCATGCGTGAAAGCATATCCACAAGCTCCTGTATTTTTTCCGGCGCTGGATCTTCATGAACACGGTAGACGAAAGGTATGCCCCGTTCTTTTGCAAGCCTTGCAGCCGAGGTATTTGCCATAAGCATAAATTCCTCTATTATCAGTTCGCTCCTGCCCCGTTCGCGCTTTTTTACATCTGTACAAACGCCGTTTTCATCAATTATAAGTTTACATTCCGGAGAATCTATCTGCGGAGCTCCCCTGCGCAGCTTGTTTGCCGTAAGTACAGCCGCCAATTCGTCCATAAGGATCATCGTTTCCGTAAGACCGCTGTATTTTCCGGCAAGTTCATCGGGAATTTTTCTGCCTGAACTTATACATTCAAGAATAGCATTTATTTCGCTGTAAACGCCTTTGACTCTTGAACGTATCACGGATTTGCTGAATTTATACGAAACAAGTTTTCCCTCCGGATCCAGTTTCATCAGGCAGGAAAAAGCAAGCCTGTCCTTATCCGGTTCAAGCGAGCATATCCCGTTTGAAAGCTCCTTTGGAAGCATAGGAACTACCTTATCCGCATAATATACCGAGGTTCCGCGCAGCATAGCGTCCCTGTCGAGCGCCGAGCCTGCTTTTACATAAAAGGAAACATCTGCAATATGCACTCCCAGCTCCCAGCCGTCCGACGTTCTGGCAATGGATACCGCGTCGTCTATATCCTTTGTATCTGCGCCGTCGATAGTAAAAATGATACTGTCACGCAGATCGAGCCGCCTTGATATTTCCTCGTCCGGAATGCCTTTGTGTTCCGCTTGTCTTGCCTCGTCAAGGACTTCGGACGGGAACTCCGTTTCAATACCGCTCATATAAAGGATAGCGTCAGCGCTGCTTGAAGCCTTTCCGCTGTCGCCGAAGATACCTGTTATTTTAGCTCTGTGTTCGGAATGTCTTTCACCTCTGCGGCATATTTCCGCAAGGACTTTATCGCCGGCTCTTACCGGAACTTCAATACCGGAGATATCTATAGGTTCTCCGGAAATATCGTCGGGCAGCACGCAGAATCTGCCGTTTATTTTTTTTACTACTCCGGAAAATTCGGAAAAGCCCGTTTCGGTTATCGAAACTACCTGACCGCGCGGATCTTCACCGTCCGAATCCGGCAGCAGTCTTGCCATTACCTTATCTCCGGGCATAGCACCCATAAGAAATTTCCCCGGAACGAAAATTTCGTTTCCGCTTTCGTCCGTAATAAAGCCGAAAGTCTTGTTCAGTCTTGCTACTTCCGCGCGGAAAAGTCCCATATCGGCGCAAAGCATAAGGGAATTTTTATGTTCAAATATGATACCGTCGCGTTTTAATTCGGCAACAGCCTGCGCAAACGCAGCAGGATCGGGCTTTCTGCCCTTGCAAAGGGAGTAGAGCCGTTTATAAGTCGTTCCCGTTCTGCCGGAAAGCGTATGGAGCTGTGCTTTTATTCTGTTTTTATAGATATCCTTGATAGCAGCCATATTTTCCTCCAAATTTATAAAAAAAGCCCCGTGTTCACATAAACACAGGGCTTTGCGGTTTTATTCAGCTTGCGTTTATCCTGTTTATAACAGCCGGGATAATATTTACAGCAACAGTTACCACAAAGAAAACGATCACAAGCAGTTTGGTAAGTCTTGCAAGAGCCTGTTCTCTTGAGCTGGTAACATTTCCCTTATCGAAAAAGTTATCGCTCTGACCGGAAAGTGCAGAACTCATATCCTGCTGTTTCTGTTCCTGCATGATAGTTATTATTATAAGCAGAATGCTGCTTATGATCATAATTACGCCGCCGATTATCTGTATTACGCCAAATTCCATATTTTACACCTCCGTTTAAAGATACGATACTTAGTATAGTATAGCACATACCTTATTAAATTGCAAGAGTTTTTTTAATTTTTCTTTTTTGAACGAATTTTATATAGTGTTAAGAGTTGAGAGTTGAGGGTTAAGATAAATATTACAATTTGGTTACAATTTCATTTTCGCTATTGACATATGTATCCGATAGTGTTATAACTGTATTATGTCAATTAGTACAGTTAGTACAGGGAAAGGGTGATAAAATGTATAATATTGACCTCCAAAGCAGAACCCCGATATATGAACTGCTCTACAAAAAAGTGATCGAACTTATCCTTAAAAAAGAATTGAAAACAGACGATAAACTTCCCAGCGTAAGAGAACTTGCCAAGTCGCTGGGAGTAAACCCGAACACCGTTTCAAAAGCCTTCCAGCTTCTTGAACGGGATAATGTAATATACTCTCTTGCAGGACGCGGCAGCTTCGTTTCCGGATTTAACACCAACGGCGTAAAGGAAAAGGCTCTTGCCGATTTCGACAAAGCCGCAGCCGAAGCTATCAGCGCCGGAGCAACAGCCGATGAACTTGCAGAACGCCTGAAAAATATAGAAAATAACGGAAAGCGTGAGGAAAATGGGGCAGAAAATAAACCGGGAGCGTAACTCCCGTAAGCGGAAAAACCGCGTCTCGGTCATCTATGCCGTAATGCTTGCGGTATTTGCAGTATTCGAGATAATAATTATAAAAGATCATTTCAATAACGATCACGAAAGTATCGCTGCGGACAGTACCGTCAAGGAATATAAAATTTCCGGCGAGGAAGATGATCTTCTTATTCTGGTCAATGCAGACAATCCTATCCCCGAAGATCATATCCCCGAACTTACGGAACTTTCCAACGGTCAGAGCGTGGATTCAAGGATTTATCCCGATCTGCAAAAAATGTTTGACGATATGCGGGAGCAGGGAATTTACCCCGTTGTGGGAGAGGGGTACAGGACTGCCGAAGCCCAGCAGAAAGCCATGGACGACAAGATAGAAGCATTCATGCATGACGGGTGCAGCAAAAAGATCGCAGAAAGGCTCGCCGCCGAACAGGTGGCAGCGGTGGGTACAAGCGAACACCAGTTAGGTCTTGCAGTGGACATAAATGCGGACAAAACCAAGTCGGATAACGAGGAGGTTTACGCTTGGCTGGCGGAAAACGCCTATAAATACGGCTTTATTCTCCGTTATCCTGCAAACAAGGTGAAGATAACAGGCTATGACTACGAGCCGTGGCATTACCGCTATGTGGGAAAGGAAAATGCGGAAAATATCTTTTCCTCCGGCGTTTGTCTTGAAGAATATGTCGAAAATTACGAAGAATGATTTGGGGAAAATCAAAGAAAGGCGGTCAGATAAATGATAGAACTTAAAAATGTAAAAATGAATTTTGACGATTTCAGCGCGCTGAACGGCGTTGACCTGACTATCCCGGAGGGAACGGCGTTCGGTCTGCTGGGCTCCAACGGCGCGGGAAAATCCACTATACTACGGCTTTTGTCGGGAGTTTATAAACAAACGGAGGGCGAAGTGCTTATTGACGGCGAGCCCGTTTACGACAACGTTTCGGTTAAGAACCGCGTGTTTTTCATCAACGATGAAACGGTGCAGTTCGGGAAAATGACCATAGGCGATCTGCATGATTATTACAAGGGGTTTTATCCCAACTTTTCCGATGACACGTTTTTCAGGCTGAATGAGATGATAAAACTTCCCTACGGAAAACGCATGGATAAATTTTCAAAGGGTATGAAACGTCAGGCGATAGTAATTACCGGACTTGCCAGCGGAACAGATTACCTGCTCCTTGACGAGGCTTTTGACGGTCTTGACCCGACAATGAGAATTATCGTAAAGCGTATGCTTGTGGACGCAATGCTTGACCGGAAGCTGACGGCGATAATCTCCAGTCACAACCTGAAAGAAATAAACGAGGTCTGCGATACGGCGGCTCTTTTACATCAGGGAAAGCTGCTTTTCAACCGTGACCTTGACAGCGTTAAGGGAAGTATACAGAAGGTTCAGGCTGCGTTTGAGGGAGACGTTACCGAAAAGGACTTCGAGGGGCTGAACGTTCTCCACTTTGAAAAGAACCAGAGCATTATCTATCTTATCATCAAGGGCGAAGAAGAGGAGATCCGTGCGGAACTTGAAAAGAAAGATCCGAAAGTCCTTGATATGATACCGCTTACGCTTGAGGAAGTATTTATCTACGAAATGGAGGGTATGGGTTATGACTACAACGGCATCAAGTAATTTATCCGAAAACAACACCGCAAATACGAAACAGAGAAAATATTCCCCGGTTTTTCACAACTGGAAATGCAATGTAAAGTCAAGCAAAAAAATGCTTATCATGCTGACTATACTTCATCTGCTTGCCGCGCCTGCGGTGCTGCTTTCCGCTATGATCGGAACTATCAGCGGAGACAGATACGGCGGCAATGCGGAAATGTATTTTGTAATAGGCTGTTTCACCACTGCGGCGGCAGGATTTATGGGCATAATAATTGCCGTGGACAGCTTCAAATGTCTTTACAGCCGTTCGGTGGTGGATATGAGATTTTCCCTGCCGCTGACGACGAACCAGAGATTTTTCTCAAATTTTATGTCCGGACTTTCCGTTTATATGGGACCGTTTTTTGCGGCACAAGTGATCGCCCTGCTTATGGACGGCTTTGCAATGCTGTTCCTTGAAGGACATGAGTTTTATTATACGGTGTCGTCATATTATAATATTTCTTCATCATTTATCTGCGATATATTTTCCGAAATAGTTCCCATGCATTTAAAACTTATCGTCTGCGGAACGCTTACAATGCTTATGCTTTACACATTGTCCGTGCTGATAACAGTCTGCTGCGGAAATAAATTTGAATGTATCGCATATTCTATACTTGTAAATATAATCGTTCCGGTAACGGTACTTGCGGTAATTTTTTCATTGTTCAATGATGTTTACGGCGTTGATGCGGAACAGTACGCTTATGACATCATTATGTCCATATGTCCGGCAGGCGGAATAATGGCTGCGGTAATGTGGGCGGAAAACAATATTTACGGTTTTATCACCATAGGAAAATGGCTTATCATCTTCACTCTGCTGACTATAGCTCTCGGCGCGCTGGCATTCTTCCTGTATAGAAAACGCCGCGCGGAACAGGTAACAAAGCCCTTTGTTTTCAAGCTGGCGTATTACATTATCCTCACGGGAGCAACATTCAGCATTTATTCCGTTCTCCGCTTTTCGTTCATGGGAATGTTGATAACAACGGCGATAATCTACCTTATTTTTGAAGTAGTTGCAAACAGAGGCTTCCGCAGGATAATATTTTCCGCAATAAGATATGCCGTAACGATAGCGGCGGCGTTCGCGCTGACATCTATCGCGGAAGCTACGAACGGTTTCGGCACGCAGTGGAGAGTTCCCTCAAAACTCAGCGTTGCCGCGGTGGAAATAGATTATTCGGGCGCTTATAAAGATTTCAAGGTATATGACGGCTACAGCTTTGTCACATTAAGAGACAGTGACAATATAGAAGCGGTCATAAATATGCACAAAAACGTCCTTGACGATTATCGGGAATATCTTGACAG
>CANQZR010000093.1 GCA_947628405.1 uncultured Clostridia bacterium | reverse complement strand
CTTGACCCCACCAGCGCGGCTGCGCTGGACCAGCTATTGTTTTTTTATTTTGTTCCGCTAAATTATCATTTATCTCAACTCTTAACTCTCAACTCTCAACACTCAAAATTGTATTCCGATTTACGCTTTGCGCGCGTTGGCAAGCATCAGCTTTATGCGGTTTTCCTGATTTACCCTTGTTGCGCCGGGGTCATAATCCACCGCAACGATATTTGCCTGCGGAAACGCTTCTTTTATTACACGGGACATTCCCTTGGCAACAATGTGATTGGGCAGACAGCCGAAAGGCTGAGTGCATATTATGTTTTCAACCCCACCGTGGGCAAGAGCAGCCATTTCGGCAGGGATAAGCCAGCCCTCTCCCATTTTTACGCCTTGGTGCATATAGATATCGGCATAATGACGCAGATCCTCAAAGTCATGCGGCGGATCAAATTCGCCGTACTCTTTCATAACGGCAATAAGCTGCTTCTGCATATGATAGATCAGTTTATACGCAACGCCGAAAATTTTTGTGGTCTTGTTGCTGAAATTATATATCTTTCCGTCGTTTACGTTGTTTACCGCACAGTAAAGGCAGAAATCCAGAAACGCCGGTACAACGGGTTCACAGCCCTCTGAAATCAGAAAATCTTCAAGATGGTTATTTGCCAGCGGAGAATATTTTACATATATCTCTCCCACGATACCGACCCGAATTTTCTTTTCTTTTGAGCGTTCTACAGCCGAAAAATCCGCAAGTATCTCACGGTAAATTTTCTTTGTGTTCCTGTAGCCGCCCTTTGAGAACATCACCGCGATATTTTTCTGCCATTTATCAAGAACGGCTTTGCTGTCGCCTTTTTTTATCTCATATGCCCGGCAGGTGTTGTAAAGGCCCATCAGGATATCTCCGTACAGAACGGCATAAAGCATTTGCAGGAACATTCCCGCCGTTATCTTAAAGCCGCTGTCCTTTTCCAGACCGCTGAAATTCAGTGAAAGCACAGGTATCTGCGGAAATTCCTCGTCAATAGCTTTCCGGAGAAGATGTATATAGTTGGAAGCACGGCAGCCTCCGCCTGTCTGCGATATAAGAAGAGCGGTCCTGTCCGGGTCATACTTTCCGCTTTTAAGGGCGTCTATGAACTGTCCTATGACCAGCAGGGCGGGATAGCAGGTGTCATTGTGGACGTGTTTAAGCCCCTCGTCAACAACATTTCTGGTGGAAGTGGTCAGCAGCTCCATTTTATAGCCGTTATTCCGGAAAATTTCCGCTATCAGTCCGAAATGTATCGGCAGCATATCCGGAATAAGTATGGTGTGAGTATGCTTCATTTCCGGAGTAAATACAGCGTTTGACAATTATGATTACGATCCTTTCATGATATTTTAAAGTATGTTTCCGCGTTGATATTATTCCGCCGGAGGTTATCTGTTCATTGCGGCAACAAGGCTGCGGAGACGTATCTTTGCAGCGCCGAGATTGTTTATCTCGTCGATCTTCAGCTGCGTGTAGAGCTTTCCGCCGTTTTCAAGGATAGAACGGACCTCATCGGTGGTTATGGCGTCGATTCCGCAGCCGAAAGAAACAAGCTGTACAAGCTGCATATCCGGCTGTGTGGTAACATATTTTGCCGCCCGGTAGAGCCGTGAATGATATGTCCACTGATTGAGAACGTGCAGAGTAGGCGTTTCTGCAAGATGAGCAACGCTGTCCTCGGTGATGACCGCAAGTCCCAGATCGGTTATCAGCTTTTGTATGCCGTGGTTTATTTCCGGGTCAATGTGGTATGGACGTCCCGACAGAACTATTATAGGCATATTCTTGGCTCTTGCCTTTGAAATTATCTCCTCGCCTTTTTTGATTATGTCCTTGCGGTAGCTTTCAAGGGCGTCCATTGATATTTTCCATACGTCCTTTGCCTGCTTCTTTGTAACTCCGAATTTTGCCAGAGATCTGCTCATGGCTTCGGAAAAATGCTTTTCAAGGTTGATGTCCATATACGGGTGAATGAAATTATCGTCATTGAGAATGGGAACATTTGCTTTAAGAAGTTCGGGATAATATGCCACAACAGGGCAGTTGTAATGGTTGTCGCTGCCGCCCTCGTCTATATTATAACTCTCGCAGGGGTAGAATATGAAATCAGCGCCTCTTTCAAACAGACTAAGTATATGTCCGTGGGCGAGCTTTGCGGGATAGCAGACCGTATCCGACGGGATAGTATGCTGACCTTTATAATAGATATCTCTGGAGCTTTCCTCACTGATAACAACTTCAAACCCAAGCTCCGTAAATGCTTTGTGCCAGAAAGGAAGCTGCTCATAAAATCCCAGACAGAGCGGAAGTCCCACTTTTGCCTTGGGAGAGGCAGGTTTTTCTTTTACAACGCTGAGAAGCCTGTTGTACTTGTACTCATAAAGGCAAAGGCGTTCCTGATCGCTTTTAAGTCCTGCGCCGCGTTCACAGCGGTTTCCGCTGACGAATTTTCTGCCGTCGCCGAAGTTGATTATGGTAAGGCTGCAATGCGCCGTACAGCCGTTGCAGGTAGCCTGTTTTGAAGAATATGTAAAGTTTTCAAGCTGTTCCGAAGTAATAAGCGAAGATCTTTCCGTTTTATGCTCCATAGCGTAAAGGGCGCAGCCGAAAGCTCCCATAAGTCCCGCAATGGCAGGGCGGACAACATTTCGTCCCAGTTCCATTTCAAAGGAGCGAAGCACCGCGTCGTTAAGGAAAGTTCCTCCCTGTACAACGATATGTTTGCCGAGCTCGTCAACGGATTTTGCGCGGATAACTTTATATATGGCATTTTTTATGATCGACGCCGAAAGTCCTGCGGAGATATCCTCAACGGACGCTCCGTCTTTCTGCGCCTGCTTTACGGAGCTGTTCATGAATACCGTGCAGCGCGAGCCGAGGTCGACCGGCTTTTCGGCAAAAAGTCCAAGCTGTGAAAATTCCGCTATATCATATCCCAGAGCAAGGGCAAATGTCTGTATGAACGATCCGCAGCCGGAGGAACAGGCTTCGTTCAGCATTATGCTGTCGATAGCCTTGTTTTTGACCTTGAAGCATTTTATGTCCTGACCGCCGATATCTATGATAAAATCAACGTCCGGCTCAAAAAAGCTTGCCGCCTTGTAGTGCGCGACTGTTTCAACTATTCCGTGATCTATTCCCAGACCGGCTTTTATAAGATCTTCGCCGTAACCCGTTACTGCCGAAGAAATTATCTTTATCCTGTCTCCTGCAAGTTCGTAAATCTCTTTCAGCTTGCCGGAAATTATATCCAGCGGTCTGCCCATGCTGGAGCAATAATGCTGATAAAGAAGTTCGCCCTCGGGGGTTATCAGCACCAGCTTTGTTGTGGTGGAACCGGCGTCAATGCCAAGATAAGCGTCTCCCTCATATTTTGCAATATCCGCATATTTAAGGTCACATTCCTTGTGCCGTTCAACAAATTTGAAATATTCTTCCTTGGAGGTAAAAAGCGGCTTGCCCGTAACGATATCGTCTTTCATTCTGGCATTTTTAAGACGTTCTGAGATCTCGTCTATCTTCATCGGCTCACTGTTGTCCTTTGCGTAAAGGGCGCAGCCGAAAGCCATGAAGCAAGGGGCGTTTTCCGGGAAAACAGCGTTTTCTTCCGACAGTTTAAGCGTATTTACGAACGCTTTTCTAAGACCTTTCTGGAATGACAGCGGTCCGCCGAGAAAAAGGACCTTTCCCTCGACCGTGCGCCCTTGGGCAAGTCCTGAAACGGTCTGGTCCACCACCGCCTGAAAGATAGAAGCGGCAATGTCCTCACGCTTTGCGCCCTGATTGAGCAGCGGCTGGATATCCGATTTTGCGAAAACTCCGCACCTTGAAGCAATAGGATAAACACGCTCCGCTTTAAGAGCGAGCTCGTCCATTTCGTCTGTGGTTATTCCCAGAAGGGTAGCCATCTGATCTATGAAAGCGCCTGTTCCGCCGGCGCAGGAACCGTTCATTCGCTGTTCAACGCCGCCTGTAAGAAAGATGATCTTTGCGTCCTCACCGCCAAGCTCGATAACAACGTCCGCATCGGGATAGCTGTGGTTCACCGCAATGAAAGCGCCGAAAACTTCCTGTACAAAAGGAAGTCCTGCGGCGTCAGCAAGTCCCAGTCCTGCCGAACCGGTTATGCTGAGACGAAATTCACAGTCGGAAAATTTCTGCGCAATATCTTCAAGCTGCTCCGCAACGGTCTCACGGACTTTCGAGAAGTGCCGCTGATAGCAGGAATGTATTATATTGCAGTTTTCGTCCAGAATTACTGTTTTTACCGTGGTAGAACCCACGTCAACGCCAAGTGAATATACTTTGCTCATTTACATTACCCTTTTTCAATATAGTTTTGAGAGTTGAGAGTTAAGAGTTGAGATGTTGACATGAAATATTAGTTTTATTTTCTCAACTTAATATGCTTTTAAATATACAGGACAATAACAAAAATGTGTGTATACCGCGCTTTTTTCATTCACGGTATACATAAGCTGAAAAACATAAAACAAACCCTGAAAGCGTGCAGGCTCAGCCTGCTTTTAACTCTCTACTCTTAAAGAAATGTCAAATGCCTTTACCGAATGTGTCAGTGCGCCAACGGAAATAATGTCAACGCCTGTTTTTGCAATATCCGCAGCGGTATCAAGGCTGATATTTCCCGACGCTTCTATCGGCGGACGGAATTTTCCTGCCGTGACCTCGTCAACGATCATTACACATTCAGCCATTTCGGGAACGGTCATATTGTCCAGCATGATAACGTCCGCTCCGCAGGCAAGCGCTTCACGGAGCTCGTCCTTATTGCGGACTTCCACTTCTATCTTAACCATATGACCTATCTTTTTACGCAGCGCGGCAACGGCGTTGGAAATACTTCCGTAAGCGTCGATATGGTTGTCCTTCAGCATAGCTCCGTCGGAAAGATTGAACCGGTGGTTCTTTCCTCCGCCAACGGTGACAGCGTATTTTTCAAGGGCACGCAGACCGGGGAGGGTCTTCCTTGTTTCCGCAACGGAACATTTCGTTCCCTCACAGCATTTTACATACTTTGCCGTCTCGGTCGCAATGCCGGACATATGCTGAAGAATGTTCAGCGACGTTCTTTCACCTTTCAGGATAGATCTTGTCCTGCCGGAAACTCTGGCGATAACGTCACCTTTGGAAACGCGTCCGCCGTCCTTGATGTTTATTTCCGTTTTTACATCACTGTCTATGAATGTAAATACTCTCAGAGCTTCCCTTATGCCGCAGAGAACGCCCTCCGCCTTTGCAACGAAAATGGCGGAAGAAGTATCTTCATCATCAAGAAGATAGTCCGTGGCAAGATCCACATAGTTTATATCTTCTTCCAAAGCTCTTTTTATTATATCGTCAATGTAAAAATCCGGTAAATTCATTCTGTGTTCCTCCGTTCAGCCGTTTACCGCAAAGTCAAGAGCCTTGCCGATACTGTCGTGAATGAGCAGGTCTGCCATATCGTCCCTGTCGGTAGGGGTCTTGTTTATAAGAACGAGCTTATTGCCCTTGTAATATTCAATGTATCCTGCCGCGGGGTAAACGGAAAGGGAAGTTCCTCCGATGATGAGCATATCAGCCTGACTGATAGCTTCTATCGCGCCTTTTACGGTGTTCTGGTCAAGACCTTCTTCATAAAGCACTACATCAGGCTTTACCAGACCTCCGCATTTCAGGCAGGGCGGAGGACCGTCCACGCTTTTGATATATTCTGCGGTGTGATTTTCACCGCAGCGGAGACAGTAATTGCGCATTATAGAACCGTGCAGCTCATAAACCACTTTGCTTCCTGCCGCCTGATGAAGTCCGTCGATATTCTGGGTGACAACGGCTTTCAGCTTGCCCATTTCTTCCAGCTTGGCAAGGGCGATATGCGCCTTGTTGGGCTTTGCGTCAAGGCAAAGCAGCTTGTCACGGTAGAATTTGTAAAATTCGTCCAGATTATTTACATAGAATGTTCTGCTGAGGATAGTTTCCGGCGGATACTTGTACTTCTGATTGTAAAGACCGTCCACGCTGCGGAAATCGGGTATGCCGCTTTCGGTGGAAACGCCCGCTCCTCCGAAAAATACTATGTTCTCCGATTCTTCCACCCATTTTCTGAGTTGTTCCAGTTTTTCCATAATTGTCTCCTTTTTTATTTATTTTATTACTTCATTGCCAATGTTTTCATATGTACAGAAACGATATGTAAGTCCCTCATATGTATATTTCTCCGACTGTCCGGTAAGCGCCCAGTTTGCGGCATTGTCGAGATCCGGGAAAAACGCGTCCGCTTCCGGATCGCCGTCTATCTTAGTAATAATTGCTTTTACGCAGCAGGGGAGCATAAGACGGTAGATCTCACCGCCGCCCACTACAAAAGCGTCCTCATTTTTTATGATACCGAGGACTTCCCGTACATCATGGCAGACCGTAACGCCCTCCGGAGCAAAGTCCATGTTCCGGGAAAGAACGATATTGTTCCTGTCCTTGAAAGGTTTTCCGCCGGGCAGAGACTCAAGAGTCTTACGTCCCATAATAACGGTATGATCCAAAGTCGTCCTGCGGAAAAATTTTTTATCTTCGGGGATATTGAAAAGCAGGTCGCCGTTTTTGCCTATCCCCCAGTTGCTGCTGACCGCCGCAATTGCTGTAAGCATATGTTTTCTCCTTAAAATACGCCGAAAATTATTGTTCCGACCAATATAAGCGCTATGATTATCCCTGTCACGCGGATAGAAATTATATTTGCGTCTGTAGGTTCAAGGTCTTTATATTTCCAACCCGTAGACAGCCACCATGCATATTCGGGAAATATCGCCGCAAGAACAGCTATAAGCGCAATTATTCCCAGAAATATTGCAACCCCCGGTTCGCCTTTTATATTCATATCCATGATACCAACTCCTTTTAAATTGCTACGGGAAATTTTACTTCATCGGTGTTGTATCTGTAATTTTTCAGCTCGAAGCTGTCGGGAGTGAATTTATAGAAATCCGTTACCGACTTGTCAATGACAAATTCCGGAGCGGGGTATGTCTCGTTTTCGATAATTTTCTTGATTATTGGGATATGCCTGTCGTAGATATGCGCGTCGGCAATGACGTGTACAAGCTCGCCGGCTTCCAGACCGCTCACCTGTGCCATCATATGCACAAGCACTGCATATTGACAGACGTTGAAGTTATTCGCCGCCAGCATATCCTGCGAACGCTGATTGAGGATAGCGTTCAGCTTGTTTCCGGAAACGTTGAATGTCATGCTGTAGGCGCATGGGTACAGGTGCATTTCCGACAGATCGTGATGATTGTAGATATTGGTAATTATCCGCCTGCTGGCAGGATTGTTTTTCAGGTCATAAAGAACTCTGTCCACCTGATCGAAGTCGCCCTCCGGGTAGTGGTGCTTCACGCCCAGCTGATAGCCGTAGGCTTTGCCGATAGAACCGGTATCGTCCGCCCAGCTGTCCCAGATATGGGCGTCAAGGTCATGGATATTGTTGGATTTTTTCTGCCATATCCAGAGAAGTTCCTTTACCGCGGTCTTGAAGAACGTTCTGCGCAGGGTTATGACCGGGAACTCCTTTGAAAGGTCATAACGGTTCACTATGCCGAATTTTTTTATGGTATGCGCCGGAGCGCCGTCCTCCCACTTAGGGCGGATATCCATTCCCTCGTCGGAAACGCCGTTTTCCAGAATATCCCGGACGTTATCTGTAAATACTTTATCTGCATAGCTCATAAAGACCCTCCGATATGTAAAAATGATAGTTTTTTCGGCTCTTGCGGACATTTACAATTAATTATATCACATTTCCGCAGATATTTCAACGGTTTTTTTACGGAAATTTCATATGTAATTTTTCATAA
>CANQZR010000092.1 GCA_947628405.1 uncultured Clostridia bacterium | reverse complement strand
TGAAGCCACTAAAGCGGCTTAGACGACGTTTACGTCGTTTTATTCACACCCTTGCGGAGCTCTTTTTAAGGGGTATTCCGCGCTCTGCGGAGCGCGGCAAGGTGCGCTGCCCCTTGACCCTGCGAGCTGGGCTCAGCTCGACCAGCTGTTGTTTATCATATTTGGTGTGTTAAATTATAATATCTCAACTCTTAACTCTCAACTCTCAACACTAAATGATAAAAAATATTAAAAATCAACTCCTTGTTATAACATAGCCAAATTAAATATGGATAAATCACTTAAAAAACGGACATAATATCGGAAAGGAGCTGATATTATGTCCGTAAATTTTTCGGAAAGCAAAACTAAAGTAAATCTTATGCGCGCATTTGCAGGTGAAAGTCAGGCAAGGAACCGTTATACCTTTGCGGCAGGTAAGGCAAAGAAAATGAATCTATGGTTCCTGTACAATATTTTTACTTTTACCGCAAATCAGGAAAAAGAACACGCCGAAATTTTCTACAACCATTTAAAGCAGGAAAACGGCAAAAAGATCACAATAGACAACGCCGATTATCCCATTGATAATTACGACAAGATCGAAGAGCTTCTCCGCAGCGCACAGAACAACGAATATGAAGAATATGAAAAGGTCTATCCGGAATTTGCCCGTATCGCAAAAGAAGAAGGATTTAACGATATCGCTTTTTCTTTTGAAAAAATAGCGGAGATCGAAAAAATTCACGGCGACCGTTTCGGCTGCTTTGCCGAACTTATCGAAAAAAGCAGAATGTATGAGGGAGACGAGAATACCGAATGGATATGCCTTAACTGCGGTCATATACAAAAAGGGAAAAATGTTCCTAAACAGTGTCCCGTGTGTCAGCACGCGCAGGGATATTTTGTTCCGTATAAATATTATAAATTCGTTGCCGAACGCTATGGCATGGCGGAATTATAAAAATAAAACATTCCGGAAATTAAATTCCGGAATGTTTTTTACATATATAAATTAATTATAAATTTAATTGCCGATGCCGTTCCTAAAAATAACAGTACCGTTCCTGTAATGAGCGAAAGACATGAACGATCATTTGATACCATAAAGATCTTCACCCCTCAGAATTATTCCAGCTTCATCTGATCCGGGTCAATAAGATCCTTTGCCAGATTTCCTGCGGCGGGAATATTTTTTGCAATGTATTTACGAACGTTTTCCGACATTTCTTCTGTTACGATATATGCGTTGTCGATAACTGCCTTGGCTTTAAGCGTCATTACCTGAACGCCTATGGTATCCCTTGCGGCTTTAGGAAGTATCATGCCGGTGTTGAATACCATTGCCCTGCCGTTTGAGGAGCGCAGGAGTATATCGGTATTTTCCTGTACGGCAAACATTTTTACAAGTTTTGATTTTGAGGAATAAGCGCCGGTAAGTTTTTTGCGGTTTGTCTTTGTTTCATAAGCGCTCATGGGAACTTTTGCGGCTTTTCCGTTTTCAAATATCATTATCAGATATCCGCTGTAATCATTTGTAGATATAAGCGCGGAGAAATTTTCGTATTCTTCAAAACCGAGCTTTACCGGAACGAAATCACCCAGCTCGGAGGCTTTGGTGTCCTTAAATTCACTTGCTTTTGATTTATATACCTGACATTTATCAGTAAAGAAAAGCAGTTCGGTCTTGTTGGTAGCTTCTTCGGCGAAAACCATGACGTCGCCGTCTTTGAGCTTCTGCTCAGAAGCCATGCGCAGCGACTGCGGCGTGATCTTTTTGAAATATCCGCTGCTTGTCATAAACAGATTTACGGTATAATCGGGGATATCTTCCTCGATATCCTCCTCTTCTTCATCACCGGAATAATAGAACATAGTGCGTCTGGGCTGCTTGTATTTGGCGGAAATATCTTTCAGCTCGTTAATTATAATATTCTTTATTTTTTTGTCGCTTGCAAGAATGCCTTCCATTTCCGCAATGTCATTTTCAAGCTCTTTTATATCTGCGGTGCGTTTAAGGATATATTCCTTGTTGAGATGACGGAGCTTTATTTCTGCTACATATTCCGCCTGAGTTTCATCTATGCCGAAGCCTATCATAAGGTTGGGAACTACTTCGGATTCTTCCTCTGTTTCGCGGACTATCTTTATTGCCTTGTCGATATCAAGAAGAATTTTCTGCAAACCTTTTAAAAGGTGGAGACGTTCTTTTTTCTTTGTAAGTTCAAAATAAGTCCGGCGCTTTATACATTCGCGCCTGAAAGCTATCCATTCGTCAAGTATTTCATAAACTCCCATTACTTTCGGAGTGCCGCCGATAAGAATATTGAAATTGCAGGAATAATTGTCCTGAAGCGGCGTCATGCGGAATAATTTTTTCATTAATTTGTCCGGATCAACGCCGCGCTTTATGTCTATTGCAAGTTTTAATCCGTGAATGTCGGTCTCGTCCCTGATATATGAAATTTCCCGTATTTTTCCGCCTTTTACAAGCTCGATTATCTTGTCCATTATCGCTTCAATGGTAGTTGTAGGGGGTATCTGCGTGATCTCAATGCAATTGGATTCTTTGTCGTAATTGTATCTTGAACGAACTTTTATCGTGCCGCGCCCGGTGCGGTAAATTTTATCGAGTTCGTCTTCATCATACAGCATGAATCCTCCGCCGGCAAAATCAGGACCTTTAAGCGTTGAAATTATATTATGTCCGGGATCGCGTATAAGCGCGATTGTAGTTTCGCATATTTCCTCTAAATTAAACGAGCATACCGCGCTTGCCATTGAAACGGCGATACCCACATTTGAATTTACCAGAACGGACGGAAATGCCGCCGGGAGCAGAGTAGGTTCTACCGTTTCATTATCATAATTGGGAACAAAATCTACAGTGTCCTTGTCGATATCGCGGAAAAGCTCGTTGCATATCGGATCGAGCTTTGCTTCGGTGTAACGTGAAGCAGCATAAGCCATATCACGGGAATATGCCTTTCCGAAATTTCCCTTGCTGTCAATGTAAGGGTGCAGGAGAGCTTCATTTCCGCGTGCAAGACGCACCATTGTTTCATAGATCGCAGCGTCGCCGTGGGGATTTAATTTCATGGTCTGACCTACGATATTTGCGGATTTTGTTTTAGGACCGGTCAGAAGCCCCATTTTATACATTGTATAAAGCAGCTTCCTGTGCGACGGTTTAAAACCGTCGATCTCAGGCAGCGCACGGGAAACTATAACGCTCATTGCATAGGGCATATAATTTTTTTCAAGAGTGTCCGTAATCTGTTCTTCCGCAATAATTCCACTTCCGGCAATATATGCGTTTGAAACGGGAGCGGTATTTTTTACTTCATTCTTTTTACTTTTTCTCGGCAATTTTTTTCACTCCAATTAATTATTCATTATATTAAAATGTCGTCTGTATCGTTTTGGGATCTCTATGGGAACATCATAATTTCCTCGCAATTATTAAAATTCAGGAAATATCAGCAAGTTCAAGATACTGATTGCCGTATTCTGCAATAAAATCTTTACGTCCCTGCAAATTGTCTCCCAGAAGAAGATCAAACATATTTGCCGTTGCTTCCATATTTGTCGGCGTTACCTTTATAAGCCGCCTTGTAGCGGGGTTCATTGTGGTCAGTGACATCATTTCCGGATCGTTTTCACCAAGACCTTTTGAACGGTCTATTTTATATTTCTGATCGCCGATCATTTTCAGTATCTCGTCTTTTTCTTTTTCATTGTAGGCGAAATAAGTTCTGTCTTTCGTATTTATTTCAAACAGGGGAGTTTCCGCGATATAAACATATCCCTCCTCGATAAGTGTGGGAGTAAGACGGTACAGCATGGTAAGTATCAGCGTTCTTATCTGGAAACCGTCAACATCTGCATCTGTAGCAATGATTATTTTATTCCATTTTAAATTATCTATATTGAATGTAGAAAGTTCCTTGTTTGCCTTTGAACGCATTTCAACTCCGCAGCCGAGAACTTTTATAAGATCCGTGATTATATCGCTTTTAAAAATTTTATTATCGTCTGCTTTAAGGCAATTGAGAATTTTTCCGCGGACGGGGATAATAGCCTGAAATTCAGCGTCACGGGCAGTTTTGCAGGCGCCGAGAGCGGAATCTCCCTCCACGATAAAAATTTCTCTGCGCGAGAGATCCTTTGTGCGGCAGTCAACAAATTTCTGCACCATATTTGAAAGATCGATATTTCCGGCAAGCTTCTTTTTAAGGTTTTGTTTTGTTTTTTCAGCGCTTTCGCGGCTGCGCTTGTTAAGAATGACCTGCTCGGCGATCTTCAGCGCGTCGTCCGGATTTTCAATAAAATAAACTTCAAGCTGGTGCTTTAGAAAATCGACCATTGCTTCATAAATAAATTTATTTGTAATTGCTTTTTTCGTCTGATTTTCATATGAAGTAAGCGTTGAAAATGAAGATGAAATAAGCACAAGGCAGTCCTGAACGTCAACGAATTTTATTTTGCTTTCGTTCTTCTGATATTTATTGTTATTTTTAAGATATGCGTCTATCTGTGAAACAAAAGCGTTCTGCACAGCCTTGTCAGGAACGCCGCCGTGTTCGAGAAAACTGGAATTGTGGTAATATTCTATCTGTGCAACTTTATTTGAAAATGCAACGCAGAACGAGAGCTTTACTTTATATTCCGGTTTGTCGTCACGGTCACGTCCCTTGCGTTCGCACTGCCAGAACTGTGGGGGAGTGATATAATTGTTTTCGATTATCTCGTTCATATAATCGGAAATACCGTTTTCGTAAAGGAAAGTATTTTCTTCAATTTTTCCGTCCTCGTTCTCATATCTGAAAACAAAAGAGATACCCGGATTTACGACCGCCTGCTTTTTCAGCGTTTCTTCAAAATATTCTCTGCTGACATTTATATCCGTAAAAACTTCAAGGTCGGGACGCCATTTAGTGCGTGTGCCGGTCTGCTTTCTTTTTGTGGGTTCTTTTTTAAGACCGCCTACGTTCTCGCCTTTTTCAAAATGCAGATCGTATCTGAAACCGTCGCGGTAAACTTCAACGTCGGTGTATTCCGAAGAATACTGTGTAGCGCAGGCGCCAAGACCGTTCAGACCGAGCGAATATTCATAATCTCCGCTTCCGTTGTTTTCATATTTTCCGCCTGCGTAAAGTTCGCAGTAAACCAGTTCCCAGTTGTAACAGTTTTCCGAAGCGTTGAAATCTACCGGACAGCCTCGTCCGAAGTCCTCAACTTCAATGGAATTATCCTGATAATATGAAATAATAATTTTATTTCCGTGACCGTCGCGGGCTTCGTCTATCGAGTTTGAAATAATTTCAAATATCGAATGTTCACAGCCTTCTATGCCGTCCGAGCCGAAAATTACCGCGGGACGCTTTCTTACTCTGTCCGCGCCCTTTAATTTTGTAATGCTTTCATTATCGTAGCCTTTTGATTTTTTACCAGCCAATTTTTATCTGCCTTTCTTTTTTATTTTATCGAAATATTTACAGCCAGTGCGGCTTTTGTTATGCGAGTCTCGTTGCCGTCCTCATCTGTTTTTGAGATATATCTGCCGTTTGAAAAAATAATTTCTCCGCTGTCCGTTATATTAAAATCAAGGATACCTTTTTTGATAATTTTTTCGCTGCCGTCCGGCGAACGCTTTATAAGAACTCTGCTGAGCGGCATTATTCCCGATCCGTTATCCTCCGAAGCATTTTCTATTTTATTCAGCTTTTCGGCGTTGATTATATTTCCCTCAATGATAATATCACTTTTTGAACGGTTTTTTGATCTTATCTGATCGCCGAGACTGTTTGCGTCTCCGCCGCCTTTTAAAGATTCTCCGCCGTAAAGCGTTGTAAAGATATTCAGGAATCCGAACAGTCCCTTTATCAATCTGTAGGGGAACATTATGATGTCCTTGAATGTTATGCCGCTTTTGGGCTTTTCGCCGCCGTATGGCTGACGTATGTAATAAAGATTTCCCTGTTTGTCCTCCCGTGGGTGCAGAAAATCATATTTTTCATCATAAACTATGTCGGCAATAGTTCTGGAATCAAGGTCAAGGAACGCTACCGAACGAGGACCTATTGCCGCCGTGCTGCCGTACTGATCCCTTGCATATCCTGCCGTTGAAAAATATATGCCGTTCCGTGTATGTGACCAGCAGGGATTTTCTTCAATGGTGTCGCCGTCGGTGTATTCATCAAAACGTCCCTGCATATCCATTACTGCTATATGCAGGAATGAAGCGTTCGCTCCCATACTTAGCGCAAGCCTGCCGTCTTTTATATCAAACGACCCGAAAACAAAATCATTTGAAGCGCGTATCAGCCCCTCGGAATCGTCCGACGGGTCAAAGCTGCGGCGGTAAACGCTTCCTACGTCTTCAAGATCGACAGCATAGACTATTTCGCCGTCACATATGCCGAGCCCCGTTATCTTTACAGGCAGAAGATCAGGGTCGATATTATCCGCCGACCTCATTCCCATAAATTCGGCGCCGCTGCCGGAGGTCTTCCATTCTTTCCTCTGACGTATGCTGCGGACGGTATCCCGGTATTTGATTATTTTTCCGCAGGGTATTTCCTTGACCGAGTTATTTTCATCATTGAAGCAAAATATCTTATTTTCGGAAGAATAAATTATTTCCATTTTATGCTCCTTTTCAGAATATGAATGAAGCGGCAGCCCAACCGTCTTTTTCTCTTGTTTCGGTGTGAGTGAAACCGTGTCCCTTTATAGCTTCTATTACTTCATTGCTGCGCTCGGTTATTATGCCCGAAACTATCAGAACGCTGCCTTTTTTTATGAAATTCTCAAAGATGGGAGACATTGCTATAAGCACGTCTGCAACTATATTTGCGGTAATTATGTCAAATCCTCCGCCGATACTTTCGCACAGCGCCCTGTCGGTCACTATATTTCCGAAGAATGTTGTGTATGAATTTACGGGAATGTGATTTTTTTCGGCATTTTCCGCAGCGGTCTTAACACTGTTCTGATCTATATCTACCGCCGCTGCCTGTCCTGCTCCGAGAAGTATTGCAGCAATGGAAAGTATTCCGCTTCCGCAGCCGATATCGAGTATTTTTTCTCCGCCCATGATGTGTTTTTCAAGAAGTTCAAGACAGAGCCGGGTAGTATGGTGCTGTCCAGTTCCGAAGCTTGAAGCCGGATCTATTTCAAGTATCGTCCTGCCGCCGGGGTTTGGATATTCTTCCCATGACGGCTTTATGACCAGTTTTTCTCCTACAGTGATAGGTTTGAAGTATTGCTTCCAGTTATTTGCCCAGTCCTCCTCGCGGACGCTGCTGAGTTCTACCGACAGCCGTCCGAAAGCGTTGTCCGCGTCGCGTTCTTTGAGAGCTGTCATTTCGGAGCGTATAGCCGCCAGCATATCCGCGCCCTGTGAATTGTCAGGCAGATAGACCGTAACGCAGGTCTCGCAGTCTTTCATTCCCATTAGTTCTTCGTCTATATAATCCCAGTTGCCGGTCTTTCTTTCAAGAAATTCTTCAAAGTCTTTAGGGTCTTTTATGGCAAATCCCGTAACGCCTGTATTCAGCAGGCAGCCGCATACGGGTTCAGAGCCTTCAGATGTGGTATAGATATTGACTTCGGTCCAGTTCATAAAACGATATCCTTTCTTTTGCGGTTGAGAGTATACATATTCATTTTACACTATTTTGCAAAAATATTCAAGTATAATTTAAAAAATTTTACATTATTCAGGTTTAGCAGGATCTTTTCGGGGATCATTTTACATAAAAGGTTTATTTTTGCTAAGCGGAGAGTTATCATTTAGTGTTGAGAGTTGAGAGTTAAGAGTTGAGATAAATGATAATTTAGCATAGCAAAATAAAAAAAACAATAGCTGGTCGAGCTGAGCCCAGCTCGCAGGGTCGAGGGGCAGAGCCCCCGTCGCGCTCCGCAGAGCG
>CANQZR010000091.1 GCA_947628405.1 uncultured Clostridia bacterium | reverse complement strand
ACTGCTTCCTCAACGCACTTGTTGCCAAAGTATGTTCTTGTAGTCATCGAAAGCTGATATGATTTCATATTCGGTCTCCCTTACAAATTTTCAATCTGTGTCTCTCTGGAGTTTCTTATTTTCCCAAGCACCTCTATCCGCCTATCAAACATAGGTACCAACGATTCATATGTTTCCTTGAACAGCTTATACACAACATTATACTTTTCATGATTATCTTTGTCGGGATGAATTGTCATTCTGCTTTTTGAGAATTTCTTAGAAAGCTCCGAAAAGGGTATTCCCTTCTGACCGTTTAATACCATCATCGCCGCACCGGATGCAGTAGTTTCAAAATCCGATAAAACAATAACCTCTTTCCCGGTAACGTCCGCTTTGATCTGGGATATTAAATTGATTCTTGCAAGACCGCCGGAAAGACGAATCGTTGTTACATTTGCCGAAGTCTCGCCTATCGCCTCCATTATTGTACGGTCAATAAACGCGGCGGCCTCAAAAACAGCCCTCGTCATATCTTTGCGCGTATGTATTCTTTCAAGACCGAAAAATGTGCCTCTCGCATTGTCGTTCCAAATGGGAGCGCGTTCTCCGAGAAGATAGGGCAGGAAAATAATGCCTCTTGCGCCAATATCCGATTCCGCAGCCTCTTTTTCCATTACTTCATACGGGTATTCTTCTTTTGAATAATAGCATTGCTTGACCCACTCTATTAAACCGCCGCCAAGATTATTTGAACCGCCAATAATGGTAAATCCGCCCTGACGGAACGGTGTGGAATAAACGCGACCGCTTGGAAGAAGCTCATCTTTTTTACTGAGCATACGGAATGCTGTAACCGTTCCGCTCACATCGCTTGCGTCTCCCTCGTCTGATACACCGCTTCCCACAAATGAGCATATAGCATCATAGGAAGTAACAATGATTTTTGCGCTATTATTACACCCAATTTGATTTGCCACATCCTGTAATATCGTTCCGATGCATTCTCCTGTTTTCACAACAGGAGGCAGCTTGTCCTCCGGAATACCGAGTTCATCAAGAAGCTGCGAGGGATATGACATCGTATTTAAGGAATAGTGATACTTGAGTGCATTTAATTCGTCCGTTGAAACGACTCCACTGAGGTGATATACCAAATAATCATTTGGAGATAAGAAATACCGTGTTTTTTTGAATATAGTTTTCTCATGTTTTTTGAACCACAATATTTTAGGAAGCATTACACTGACAGAAACAGGTAATCCGGTATCATTTACTATATCTGCTGTCAAAGCACTGCTTTTTATCTCATCAACCTCCTCCACTGCTCTTTTATCCGAAACCATAATGGCGTTTCCGAGAGGTTGACCATTCTCGTCCATACATACAAGACAGGAGGCCGATGTGGTAACGGTGATATAATCTATTCTCTGAACTCTTGAATCTTGAATTGATGAACGCATTACCTCGATCGCTTTATCCCACCATTCATCGGGATACTGCTCTACGCGAATATCATCGATCGCTGAGGTAAGCGTTTTGGAGGCACTTGAAAGCTTTCTTCCGTTTTCATCAAATATTATGCTTCTTATACTTTTCATGCCCATATTAAGGACTAATACGTTCATAAACCTTTTTCCTCCGTTATTTTATTTACCCGAGAATCTTCATCTTAGCAACAGCTTCCGAAACGATCTCATCATGAATGATTTTTGATGCATTGATGGGCTGCGACCAAGATCTGCAGGCTTTTTCGATTCCTCTTTTGTACGCCGTCTTCATGTCAGTAGATATATTGAGCTTTTTAACCCCGGGAATATGGATCAACTTGGTCAAAATCTCATCCGACAGTCCGCTTCCGCCATGAACTACAAACGGTTTATCCGTTATGGACGTGGTATATTCCACAAGATCATATCGCAAATTCGGCTCTGCTTTATATTCTCCGTGAGCATTACCGAATGCCACCGCAATAAAATCCACGTCGGTTTTATGCAAAAATTCCTCGATTTCTTCTCTTGAAGCAATAGCGTCCTGCCTAACGATCACGTCGTCTTCAATTCCTTTTACCTGACCGACCTCAGCTTCGACCAAAACGCCATGAGAATGGGCATATGATATAACCTCATTCGTAAAATCAATGTTTTGTCGAATAGGTAGAGATGAGCCGTCTGCCATAACCATGTCCCAACCGCTGTTTACCGCATTAAATATAGTTTTCTTTTCCTTGCAGTGATCCAGATTTAGCCAAGCGTTAATGCCACGATCGGCGGCATATAACTTCACAAAATTAGAAAAAACGTGGGCAGGAAGTGCTTTATAAATTTCCGTTGAAGTCTGCAAAATAACGTCATGCCGAATTGATGCCGCCGCGTCGATGACCGCTCTGGCAGATTCAAAATCCCATATATTAAAAGCAAAATACTGACCTTGATTCAACATTGGCTTTCCTCATGAAAAGTGATAGCACTATGATTTACCGTAAGTACTCGGTATACGGCTTTTCCGGATCCATTATCATTTCGCCGTGTAGTGAATTTGCTTGCGCAGGTTTCATGTAATCGCCGTATTGAGTATGTAATATACGGTCATACCCATTCGGCACGGGTAAACTTATAAATTCAAAAGGCATTTCTGATGAATTATCAAAGTCGGATTTTCTCCAAATATATTTATCCAAAGGAGGGTTAATAAACTCAATGAATGAAGCAAAATCGTTATATTTTTCCGACAGTTTTCGGTACTCTTTCTCATATCTATCATGAGTGCGTTGAAAACTATCACCAGTAATCTTCTCCCAGCACAGCAGAGATGTATGCAATATCTTACTTTTCAATGTTTTATGTGTGATTCTCACTCTGTTTCTCAGACATTTTTTCATCACACTGAGTTTAAAATATGTAAAATGTTCTTGCTCGTTCTCCTTCGGCACACCGTCCAGCGGGAAAATATCTATCCATAGCCCTTGATTAAAGCTATATTTCTGTTCTAATTCTGAAGGCAAAATTCCGGTTGTCAGGCGATTGCGCAACTGAGCATGACCTCTGAAAAAGTGCTCGATTTTACCGGAAACCATAAAATCATACGGCTCCGAAAACGCGTCCGGAGCAACGGAAACCAATTTATCGTAATCTTCTCTGAACATTCCGATATCAACATCATCATCCCATGGAATAAAGCCTTGATGACGGACAGCGCCCAAAAGAGTTCCTGCGATCGCAAAATACTTTATATCATACTGCCTGCACACCTTCTGAAACTCATTGAGCAGGTCAAGCTCCACCGCCCATACTTTTTTCATCTTCTCCGTTACCGTGTAGCCACACCGAACCTCTTCATCTAAGAAATGTTCCGGCAATTCTATCTTAATCGGAAGCATTTTTTCTGACTCCTCTCTTTAGTATTCCTAACGCCGTATTTATCAGTTCTCTCAGCATACTATCTTTCATAAGAAGCAGTAGTCCGAAGTATACTGCAACTCCTAATATCACCTGTATAGCTACTACCGCAAGATTTCTGAAAGGAAGATATTTTCCGAGAAGCAAGATAAATACAAGCATGATAACTCCGCTTAATATTCGTTTCCAACTCAGTTTCAGTAGCAGCTTCGCCGACATATAATCATCGCTCATGTGAACATAGAGTAAAGTGATAACCGATTCCGCAATAATAGATGCAATAACTGCGCCGACTGCACCGATAAATGGAATCATTGCAAGATTTAATATAAGATTTACAGCCGAACCCAAAACAATAACCCTTGCGCTGCGTGCTCTCTGACCGCTGGGGGTGTAATAATTTGAGCCAAGACAATTACTTATTCCGACAATAATAGTCAGCGGCGACATATAGCACAGCAGATTTACGACGGGTTCATAACCCGCCCCCAAGAAAGCGGGTACAAACCTTCCTGCAACGCCGATAATTCCGAAAGTACACCCAAATCCTATTAAAAATATGAAATCCATAGTTTTGCGGATACGGCTCTTTATCTCATCGAATTTCTTTTCTGAAAACAGGTAGGATATACGTGCGCTCATCACACTGTTAATTGCAATAAAAGAAACCGTATAGGTCATTCGCATAATCTTATTCGCCTGCTCGTAATAACCATTTTGATATGTATCGTGAGTAATTGCCCCGATAAGGGTTTTGTCAAGAACGGTATATATCGAAGTTGCTATCGTCGGAATAAAATAAATAAGCGTCTCTTTAAAATGCTTCTTAAATGTCAATGTCCGCATATCAACTTTTGCAAGTGTTTTAGGAAGATATATCCACATTGAGAGATTGCCAAGCATTGTAACCATTGAATTGATCACAACATAGAGTACTAATTCTTCTCGCTGCTTCACAAAAGCAAACAAGAGCACGATTCCCGCAATTTTGCAAACAGAATTGCATATTACGATATTTTTGATTCGTTCAAGCCCTGTGAAGTACCAGGATATATCGAACATAGTGCCGAGCAGAACCGGTATCAACGCGATGAAATAAGGCCTATACTGCCGGCTGAATATGATCACAACAGACCATACGATCAAACATACTGCTGTTGTTGCTACCGTCATAAGCTCGATTTCCCAAAAGAGCTTGCTCGACTGCTGTTTGTCGTCCCGATGCTGAGCGATCTCACGCGCACCATATCCTACCGTTCCAAGTGCGGCAAACAGTGTAAAGTATGTTATGATTGATGAAGTGTAGCTGTAAATTCCGACTCCATCCGCGCCCAATACTCGCGATATATACGGTGTCGTGACAAAGGGAATTATTAAAACAAGAATTTCATAAAGGGTGCGGTAGATATAATTCTTCTTTACACTTGGCTGTGACAATCCGTTGCCTACTCCTTATGTGGCATTTTTTATATTTTCTTTTCGGTGCTGAACAGCTCTTCTTATATGCAAAATAATGAAGAAAAGGCAAACATCAATAAGAAGTCTGATTATAAGTGCGATATAAATGTTCATAATATCTGCTATCAGTGGATACCATATCCCGTCCATATAATGAACGGCAAACAGCAAAATTGAATACTGTCCCATCTCATATATAGGTCTCATAAAAATATTCGGCATTATCTTACACAGTAACTGACAAACATATATGCAAAACAAACTACCCGCTAACGCGCATGTAATACACAAAATCGGATATCTTCTTGAAGTCATTCCGAGATATGTTCCGCTTGTTATATACTCAGCAATCAGTACCCACCCCACAAAATTGTGGAGGCTGCGAATTTTGGGACGGAAGCCCGAACGGCATTTCGACTTAAAAGTTGACCGCAATGGTAGAAAGCAAATGAAAATAGGGCAAGATCAAAATTAAGCGGCAGTTGGAACCAAAGTCCAACTGTTATTCCCAATATAGTTGCACATACAGAAATCAACGTCATATAATAATTGAAGTAAAAATGTAGAAAATCATATGTATTTCTGAGTATAAATAACGTCACTAAGAACCATGTCATGCCTATAGCCGGAATAGTGAATCCTGCTATTGTGTATTCCTCGCCCCCTGCCCATACAGCTGAAAGAAATACTTGCGGCAGAGAATAATTGACCCGGCCTATAATCAAATAAATAATCAGGCGAATTGCCCACAGTAGAAACGCCGGAATCAAGAGTCCCTTGGCTGTCTTTTTGATTCTTAGGAAAATCTGCTGCCTCGTTTCAGAACATTTTGTCGTGTACCCGCTCAAAAGGAAGAACAACGGCATATGAAAAGAAAAAATTGCTCCGCGAAAAATTGCGGGAATGCTTGAGTGTCCAACAATAACTAAAAGCATTACAACCGCTTTTGTAAAATCAATCCATAATATTCGTTTTTTTTGTTCCATAAATATGATCCTCTAAAGACTTCAGTCATACTGCAACCAATTCTAACTTGACTCTGCGCTTTATAGGCGTAGCACATGCAAAAGCATAACCACAGGCGAGTATAAATATCGTCGTTGGATCATATTGGAAACCGCTAATAATCAAATTAAACACAATCATGATACCGAAAATAAAAACTCTCATAAACAAAGTCCTGTCAATACGTCTTGACGCGTATAACGCCAATATGAACGACAATGCATAAAATGTGATCATGTATATACCGCCTTGAGCCAATAAAATAGTAAGGCCCATAGACAACCCATTGTTTGACCTGGATACACTGAAATGTTGAATAATTTCTTCTGCCTCTTGATATCCGGAGCCAAACAACACATGATTTTTCCACGTGCTAATGGTCGCACGAACATCATCCATACGAACAATATATGACAAGGTTGTTGACTTATCTTCAAGTAACAAGAAAGTCCCTATTGACACCGCTGTCATAACTATGATAGCGAAGATTGATTTTAGGATGAGTTTTGAAGGACTTTTGGCCGGGTGAGTAAACAGGTAAATCAATGCTATCAGAATCATGACTGCTATAAGGCCCTTTGTTGAAAGAGTAGTCAACATTGTAATAACCAACAGAACTTTCTGTTTAAGCGGATATTTCTCCTTTTCTCCTGGAAGAGCAATAGCCAATGCCATTATCAAATAGCCGGAAACCCCGGGAGCTTCGGCATAAATTCCTGTGTTTCTGATAACAGTTTGACCAAGTATCTGGTTAGCTTGGATTCTATTCTCAAAATAAAGCCAGTAATAATTGACTGTTGTATGGTTTCCCGCCCAAATATATAGGGTCGGAAAGCCGGGGACTATACTCAGAACCGAGCCAAAGAGCCAAAAGAACAAACTTACAGCTGAAACTACACTGACCACATTAACAAACGCCTTTGCAAATTCTCCGACCTTACCGTTTTGTATCAGCGTGCAACAATATAAGAAGAATATTGTAAAAACAAGCACATGTTTCACCAAATATACCATGGGACGCGATTCTGTCACGACCAAATAAAACAGTAAGTACACAATCAGGAAAGATAAAACTAAAATAGATTTATGCTCAATCCGAATTTTTCCGTGAAAAAAGCAGCCAGTAATACAAAATAAAGCTAACAAAATGTATTGAACATTATATAGGCCTGCTATTGATCCAAATGGCAATGTTAAAAACCACATACATGATTGACCCATTAAAAGCAAAAAGGCAATAATGTACATAATTGCTTTATAACTTGAAAATCTCAGGTGCATTTTTTAGCTCCTTCTCATAGGATCAATTCCATCATTTTCTCCACAATCTGATCCATACTATAATAGCTATACTCCCCAAGCCGCCCGATAAACGTAACCTTATCATTCGGTATCGCCGCATATTTGCTGTACAGTTCCTTATTCTCATTCGTCGGAATCGGATAAGACGGATCGCCGTCGGAACCGGGAATTTCTTTCGCGATTACAGTGTTCGCGGTCTTACTGCGATAAAAATGCTTGAACTCCGTGATTCTCGTGTAGTCGTAATTGTTCGGATAATTGACGACCGAAACAGGCTGATACTGCTCGATGGGGTACGTCTCAAATTGGAACGTCACGCTTCGATACGGCAGTTTCCCGTAGCGATAGTCGTAATACTCGTCGATGGGACCGCTGTAATAAATGTGGTCGCATTCGATGCTGTCTTTGACGCCCTTGTAATCCGTGTTGAGAAGGATATGGATGTTCGGATGATCCAACATCCTCTGAATCATCTTTGTATAGCCTTCTTTCGGCATAGCCTGCCAGCGGTGGGTGAAATATCGGTCGTCGCGATTCTTGCGGATCGGGATGCGGGCGACGATCTCCGGGGGCAGCTGCTCGCACGGAAGTCCCCACTGCTTTTCGGTGTACTTTTCAAAGAATGCGTTGTAAAACTCAGGTCCAATCTGACTTTCAATCACGTCCTTCACGCAGTTGATCTCCGCCGGATTCGTCCGATGAGCTGCAAAATATTCGTCCACGGTTTCGGCGGTATAGCTTGTCCCGAGGAACTGATTGACTGTATCAAGGTTGATAGGCATCGGATAAAACTGCCCATTCACGTTGGTCAGCACCTTGTGCTGGTAGTCCTCCCACTCGGTGAAGCGCGACAGGAACCGCCACA
>CANQZR010000090.1 GCA_947628405.1 uncultured Clostridia bacterium | reverse complement strand
CAAACAGCCCAGTGAGCTGTTTGGCAACATAGATAAATAAATTTGGGCTTCCCCACAAATTATCATTTATCTCAACTTTTAGCACTAAATAATATAATCCCAAAATAATCATATGCTCCACACTGTCGGAACAATTCAATACTATTTGAGATATTTTTTAATTTTTTTATGAAACACTTGAAATCCAAGTAAAAATAAGGTATAATTAAAGAGTAAGTTTTTACTTTCTCTTTACTATGCCGAGGAGGGCTTGTCAATGCGTGGATATTACTGCCGTTTGACCGTTTTTTCCTACCTTTCCTCGCCGCTGTATGGAAATTCTTTCCGCTGCGGCGGCTTTGCCGTATCGGAGTGTAAGTGTATCCGCAAGCTGTGATGTACTTTCACAGCTTTTTTGTTTTTAAAATATTCATTTCGGAGGTATTTTATGTTAAAAAAAGTTGCTGTTATCATGGGTAGCGACAGCGATCTTCCCGTTGTAAAGGCTGCGGTCGCCGAACTTAAAAATTATGGAGTTCCATATGAAGTTCATGTCATGTCTGCTCACAGGACGCCTGAAATGGCTTCGGAGTTTGCCGCAAATGCCGCAAAGAACGGCTTCGGAGTAATTATATGCGCTGCCGGAATGGCTGCTCATCTTGCCGGAGTTATAGCCGGACATACCATACTTCCGGTAATAGGCATACCGATAAGATCAACATTTGATGGTCTTGACGCGCTCCTTGCCACCGTTCAGATGCCGTCGGGCATACCCGTTGCCACCGTTGCGGTCAACGGCGCGAAAAATGCGGCTATACTTGCAATACAGATGCTTGCGCTGAACGACGAGAGCCTGACCGAAAAACTTCTTAAAGCAAAACAGGACATGATCGAAGGCGTTAAGGAAAAGGACAGAAAGCTTCAGGAGTCGATCGACGATATCCTTAACTCTAAGTAAGGTGTTTTGCAATGAAAAACAGCTATTCTGCAATACTTTTTGACCTTGACGGAACGCTTACCGATTCTTCCCCGGGAATACTTGGCTGCGTGAGGTATGCTCTTGAAAAAATGGGCAGGGAAGTTCCCGAAGAAACGCTGCTGAACGGTTTTCTCGGACCTCCGCTTGTCTATTCCTTTACTCAATACTGCGGAATGACCCCGGAGGAAGCGCGTCAAGCCGCCGAACTTTACAGAAAAGTCTACAAGGATCAATGCGTTATAGGAAATTCTCTTTATGACGGCATTTATGAACTTCTTGAACAGCTTAAAAATGCAGGGAAACTTCTTGCGGTAGCGACTACAAAACCGCAGGTCACGGCGGATAAGATAGTGGAGCATTTCGGGATAAAAAAATTCTTTGACACGATATGCGGAGCTGCTCCGGACGGTTCAAGCGGCGAAAAAGCCGGAATTATCCGTAAAGCTGTTGAAAAGCTCGGAGTTACCGACTTCGGACAAGTCCTGATGATAGGAGACAGGTTCTATGATATCGAGGGCGCAAAAGAAGTAGGCGTTGCTTCCGCAGGAGTGCTTTACGGCTACAGCAGACCCGGAGAGCTTGAAAAAGCAGGCGCGGACTTTATTTTCAGGAATACACGGGAAATTGCGGAATTTATTTTAAGTTAAGATCAATTTGATATAAAATCATAGGAGGAAAAATATTATGGAAAACATTGTTAAAGGCGAACAGCTTTACGAGGGCAAGGCTAAAAAAGTTTTTGCCACAAATGATCCCGATCTTGTTATCGTTGATTACAAGGACGATGCAACGGCTTTCAACGGCGAAAAGAAAGGCACTATCCGCGGCAAGGGCGTTGTAAACAACAAAATGACCAACTATATGCTGGGTCTGCTTGAAAAGGAAGGTATCCCTACACATCTTGTAAAGGAGATCAGCGACAGGGAAACTATCGTAAAGAAAGTTGAAATAGTTCCTCTGGAAGTTATCGTCAGGAATGTTGCGGCAGGCTCTTTCTCGAAGAAGCTGGGAATTGCCGAGGGAACTCCCCTGAAGCAGCCTACCCTTGAATTCAGCTACAAGAATGATGAACTGGGCGATCCGTTCATAAACAGCTATTATGCTCTCGGTCTTGGTCTTGCTACTCAGGAGGAGATCGATACCATTTCAAAATATGCCTTTGCAGTAAACAGCTTTATGCTGAAATTCTTCAAAGAACACAATATCGACCTTATCGACTTTAAGATCGAGTTCGGAAGATTTCACGGTCAGATCCTTCTTGCAGATGAGATCTCTCCCGATACCTGCCGTTTCTGGGACAGCACAACCCACGAAAAACTTGACAAAGACAGATTCCGCAGAGATATGGGCGGCGTTGAAGAAGCATATCAGGAAATGATGAAGAGGATCTTCGGAGAATAAATTTTGCTTTTGCAAAACCGTAAACATTGCGAAAGGAGTATACATGGGCGGTTTTTTTGGAGCAGCGTCACTGAACGACTGCATAAGCGACGTATTTTTCGGGACAGACTATCATTCTCATCTTGGAACACGCCGCGGCGGAATGACTTCTTATTCGCCGGAACTGGGATTTCAGCGGAATATCCACAGTATCGAAAATTCGCCGTTCCGTACAAAATTTGAAAAGGACATAGAGTCCATGCGAGGAAACCTTTGCATAGGCTGTATAAGCGATACCGACCCACAGCCTATACTTCTGCGTTCAAAGCTGGGTCTTTATGCGGTATGTACGGTAGGAATAGTCAATAACGCCGAGGAGATCAGGCGGGAGTTCCTTGACAAAAGCTATGCCAGCTTTGAAGCCATGAGCAGCGGAAAGGTCAACGACAGCTCCATTGTAGGCGCGCTGATCTCTCAGAAAAGTTCATTTGTGGAAGGTATAAAATACGCTCAGGAAAAAGTCGAGGGAACAATGTCCCTGATGATACTTACCGAAAACGGCATAATCGCCGCAAGGGACAAACGGGGACGTCTGCCTATAATCGTGGGGAAACGTGATGACGGCTACTGCTTTTCCTTTGAATCATTTGCTTTCCAGAAGCTGGGCTATGAAACATACAAGGAACTTGCTCCCGGCGAGATAGTATTGATAACTCCCACAAAATGTGAAGTCCTTGACAAGGGCAATGATGATATGAAGATATGTACGTTCCTGTGGACATATTACGGTTATCCAAATTCAATTTATGAGGGAGTTACCGTTGAGACAATGAGGACGCGGAACGGCGAGATAATGGCGGAAGCGGATATCAAAAACGGCACTCTTCCCGATGTGGACTATGTATGCGGAGTTCCCGATTCGGGTATTCCCCATGCAATAGGATATTCCAACCGCAGCGGAATACCTTTTGCAAGACCGTTCATAAAATACACTCCCACATGGCCGAGGAGCTTTATGCCGCAGAATCAGATCATACGCAATCAGGTAGCTAAAATGAAGCTGATACCCGTACATGAGCTTATCGAAGGCAAAAAACTGCTTTTTGTGGACGACAGTATCGTCCGCGGAACACAGATGCGCGAAACGGTGGAATTTCTTTATTCCAACGGAGCAAAGGAAGTGCATATGCGTTCTGCCTGTCCGCCTATAATGTACGGCTGCAAATACCTTAATTTTTCAAGGAGCACTTCCGAACTTGACCTGATAGCAAGACGGATAATCCATGAGTTTGAGGGCGAGGAAGGCGTAAAGTACATAAATGAATACAGCAGTTCTTCCACCGAAAGAGGAAAGAAGCTCCGCGACGAGATATGCCGCAGGCTGAAACTTACTTCCTTGGAATTTCAGTCTCTTGAGGGGACCGTAAAGGCGGTAGGACTCCCGGAATGTAAGCTATGCAGCTATTGCTGGAATGGAAAGGGATGAGTTGCCATGCTTGGCGGAATACATGAAGAATGCGGTGTGTTTGCTGTTTATTCGGACAAGACCGCAGACGTTGCAATGACTACATACATAGGCTTGTATGCTTTACAGCACCGTGGGCAGGAATCCTGCGGCATAGTAGTCAATGACAGAGGTGTATTTTCACATCATAAGGATCTGGGACTTGTTCACGAAGTCTTTGATAAAGATACCCTTGCTTCTCTGGGGCAGGGAAATATAGCTATAGGACACGTCCGGTATTCCACGACCGGAAATTCCAACCGTATAAACGCGCAGCCCCTTGTTGTGCGCCACATGAAAGGTCCTCTTGCAATTGCCCATAACGGAAATCTGGTGAACGCACGGGAGCTTCGTGAAGAGTATGAACTGAAAGGCGCTATATTCCACAGTACAAACGATACGGAAGTAATTTCCTATGCAATAACCGAGCAGCGGCTCAAAGAGCCGTCGATAGAAAAAGCGGTAGAAAAGGCGGTAGGACGTCTTAAAGGTGCATTTTCCATAGTTGTGATGTCTCCGAAAAAACTTATCGCCGCAAGAGATCCGCACGGTTTCCGTCCGCTTTCATTAGGAAAGCTCGGAGACGGTACTTACGTTGTTTCATCTGAGACCTGCGCATTTGACAGCATTGGCGCGGAATTTATCCGCGATCTGCTTCCCGGCGAGATAATCGTTATCGACAGCGACGGCGTTCGCTCGGTAAAAACTTACTGCGGAACGGAAAAAAGTTCTTTTTGCGTGTTTGAGTATGTTTACTTTGCCCGTCCCGATTCCGTTATAGAGGGCGCAAGCGTACATCGGGCAAGGCTTAGGGCAGGGGAGTTCCTCTGGAAAGAATATCCTGTTGAAGCAGATGTGGTTATCGGCGTTCCCGACAGCGGACTTGACGCGGCTCTGGGGCTTTCAAGAGCTTCCGGCATACCCTACGGCGTAGGATTTATAAAAAACCGTTATGTGGGCAGAACGTTCATTCAGCCGACTCAGGCGGAACGGACAAATTCCGTAAAAATAAAACTTAATGTTGTAGATGACACCGTAAAGGGAAAACGCGTGATACTTGTTGACGACAGTATCGTCCGCGGCACTACTTCAAAGCGTATTGTAAATCTTATCCGTGAGGCAGGCGCAAAAGAGATCCATGTGAGAATTTCCTGTCCGCCGTTTAAGAACCCATGCTTTTTCGGAACGGATATCGACAGCAGGGAAAACCTTATCGCCTGCAAGATGAGCATTGAGGAAATTACCCGGGAAATAGGCGCGGATTCCCTTGGATATCTCAGCGTTGAAAGTGTGAACAGAATTGCCGGAGAAGAGGCAAAGTGCGGATTCTGCGACGCTTGCTTCACCGGAAATTACCCCTGTGAAGTTCCTAAGGAAATGCCAAAGGATAAATTTGAGTTCAAGATAGAGGGTTAAATATTTTTTTGGAGGAATACGATGAAAAGTTTTTCTGATAGCTACAAAGAAGCAGGCGTTGATGTTACCGCCGGCTATAAAGCTGTTGAACTGATGAAGTCTCACGTTGCACGGACAATGACCAAGGGCGTTTTATCGGGGATAGGCGGCTTCGGCGGTCTGTTCCGGCTTGACATGACCGGAATAAACGAACCTGTTCTTGTTTCGGGAACGGACGGCGTTGGAACGAAGATCAAAATTGCTTTCATTATGGACAAGCACAATACCGTGGGAATAGACTGCGTTGCCATGTGTGTGAACGATATAATCTGCTGCGGCGCAAAGCCCCAGTTTTTCCTTGACTACATAGCCTGCGGAAAGAATATCCCCGAAAAGATAGCCGAGATAGTTTCCGGCGTAGCGGAGGGCTGCGTTCAGGCAGGCTGCGCCCTTATCGGCGGTGAGACTGCGGAACACCCGGGTCTTATGCCGGACGAGGAGTACGATCTTGCAGGATTTTCCGTCGGAGTTGTTGATAAAAGCAAGATAATCGACACTTCCACGCAAAAAGCGGGAGACATCATGATCGCCATTAAGTCCAGCGGCGTTCATTCCAATGGATTTTCACTTGTAAGAAAGGTTTTCACCGTCAACGAGCAGAATCTTGCCCGTCATCAGTCGGATATCGGAATGACGCTGGGCGACTGCCTTATGACGCCTACAAGAATTTATGTAAAGGCGATAATGGCTCTTATGGACGCTGTAAATGTCAAGTCTATCAGCCATATCACAGGCGGCG
Organism: uncultured Clostridia bacterium; assembly: GCA_947628405.1. Classification (GTDB taxonomy): domain Bacteria; phylum Bacillota; class Clostridia; order Oscillospirales; family Ruminococcaceae; genus RGIG8773. Next base: position 2,119 of record CANQZR010000090.1, on the reverse strand, counting down.
GATTCTATGAGAATATCCCGAGAGCGCTGCCGCAGGGGCTTTCCGCAAAGATCGCTCGTTCTGACGTCCGCGTTCTGCCCATATTCGACCTTATTGCAAGAACGGGAAAAATTTCCGAACACGATATGTTCAACACCTTTAACATGGGCGTGGGAATGTGCGTTGTTGTTGATAAGAACGACGCCGACAAGGCAATAGAGGTAATAAATTCCACAGGCGAGCAGGCTTACGTCCTGGGTGAACTGGTCGAAAGCGACGAGGGAGTAATTATCTGTTAAGGTGACATATTATGACGTTTGCGCGTGCGATACTTACAGAACCGTTTTTTGCAATTGCAATAGGATTTGCAATGTTTTCCATCGGTCTGGCACTGTATTTCAATTACAAAAAGATACTCAGCAATACAGTTAACATGAGCGGAACGGTAACCGATATTGAAGACCGCAATATGGGAGGCTCGATAGTCTGTCCCATAGTTGAAGCAAAAACCGGGACAGGCACGATACGCCTTGAATATTATCGTTACGAATATAAGGATCGGCTCAGGTACAGCGTGGGCGATAATGCCGACGTATGCGCAAACATAAAATACGGAAAATTTTATTTTGCCGATGAAAAACCGGATCAGGTGCAGCAGGCTCTTGCCGTGACGGTGATAGGCGCGGTAATTCTGATCGTCGGCATAATTTTACTCATCGGAGGGTCATTATGAAAAATATAGTTGTCCTTGTTTCGGGTGGCGGAACAAATTTGCAGGCGCTTATCGACGCGGAAAAGCGCGGAGACATAAAAGGCGGAAAGATAACCTGCGTTATTTCCTCAAAAGCGGACGCTTATGCTCTTGAACGGGCAAAGCAGAACGGCATAAAAACGGTAACGCTTGTCCGGAAAGATTTTCCCGACGTTCACGAATACAGCAAAGCCATGCTGGAAACACTTAAAAACGAACACGCCGATCTGGTGGTCTATGCAGGATTTATGACCATTCTTGACGAGACTGTCTGCCGGGCATATCCGAACAAGATGATGAACGTTCACCCTGCGCTGATACCGTCTTTCTGCGGAAAAGGATTTTACGGACTGCACGTTCATGAAGCGGTTCTTGAAAAGGGCGTAAAGGTCACCGGCGCAACGGTGCATTTTGTAACGGAAGTCTGTGACGGCGGTCCTATAATCTTACAGGACACAGTTCCCGTTCTGAACGGCGATACTCCCGAAATTCTGCAAAAGCGCGTTATGGAAAATGTGGAGTGGAAAATTCTCCCCAAAGCCGTGGCACTGTTCTGCGAGGATAAAATAAGAGTCGAAAACGGCAGGGCATATGTTGATGAATGAAAAAATATTTTCCGGAAAAGCGGAAATTTACAATAGGACAAGACCGTCCTATCCGCAGGAAGTTATTGATTTTCTTTATGACAGGACCAATGCGGAAACCGCCGCGGACATAGGCGCGGGAACAGGTATTTTTACAAAATGCCTGTTTACAAAATTCAAAAAAATAACCGCCGTTGAACCAAATCCCGATATGCTTTCCGTTCTGCGTGAGAATGTTCCTTTTGCGAAGATCGTAAACGCTGCCGCCGAAAATACCGGACTTCCTGCAAACAGCTTCGGGCTTGTGACGGCGGCGCAGGCGTTCCACTGGTTCGACAGCGATAAATTCAAGGAAGAATGTAAAAGAATTTTAACGCCTGACGGACGGCTTGCAATTATCTGGAATACCCACGGGAAATGCGATCTCCGCACGGAGCGCGACAGGATATTTGAAAAATACTGCGGAATGAGCGACAGCATTAAAATTTCAAAGTGCGGCAGATACGACGGCAGTTCCTTTCTGGAAAGTAAGTATTTTTCGGAAGTGGAAACATTCTGCGCAGATAATCCCATGATTTTTGATGAGGAGCATTTCATAGGGTATTCGCTGTCACATTCTTATTCGATAAAAAGCGATGACCCGGATTACGAAAATTTCGTTGCCGAACTTCGGGAAGCGTTTTATAAATTCAGCCATAACGGCATTGTTTTAATGCCGCAGGATACAGTTTGCTATTTAGGAAAATTTTAGGAGGAATCAGCATGATAACAAAAACTATCGCGGAAGAACTTAACAGCATGGATT
>CANQZR010000089.1 GCA_947628405.1 uncultured Clostridia bacterium | reverse complement strand
TTTCTGCGGAAAGCGACAAGGGGCGCTGCCCCTTGACCCTGCGAGCTGGGCTCAGCTCGACCAGCTATAATTTTTTTTCGTTTAGAGCGCTAAATTATCATTTATCTCAACACTCCACTCTTAACTCTCAACTCTCAACACTAAATGATAATTAATCTTTTGTTTTGACATTGCCATTACAAAAATAAAATATCAAATAAATTATAAAAATCCGGAGGTATAAAATGAATTTCTTTAAAAAATTATTCGGCGGAATTTCCGACGAAAACGAAAATTATGATGAAGAAAATTATAACGAAATTTCCGACGAGGACGAGCCTTTTATCAAGCCTTATGATTTTTATATCGAAGCGGACGAACGCCATAATTCCGAAAAAATATTTGAATCGAGCAGTCCGCAAAGCGTGGATATCCTTAAAAAATTAGAGGAAATGGATCTTGCTTTCGATATTGTAAATCATTTCGGGATAAGAAGAAAATTAAAAAAACTTTATTCCGATCTGGCTTTTGAGATCGACGAATATGTTTCCTACGAAGGCGGACGTTCGGTCGATTCCTTTGACACGGAGGAAATAGACGATATCGAATACGAAATTTACGTCTGCATTTCAAAAAAAGACGATAATTCCCCGTTTGAAATAAAATTGAGGATCGCAGCAGATCAGGAGTGATAAATATGGCTCTGGACGGAGCTTTTCTGAATATCGTAAAAGACGAACTTTCGCCGCTCATAGGCGGACGGGTGGATAAAATTTCTCAGCCGGCAAGAGAAGAGATACTGATAAATTTCCGTACAAAAGGCGGCACGGAAAAATTATTCATCTCCGCTTCGGCAGGCTCGGCAAGAGTCCACATCACAAAAAATAATATTGAAAATCCTAAAGTGCCGCCAATGTTCTGTATGCTTATGCGCAAGCATCTTGGGAACGGTAAGTTAATGGATATCCGTCAGGACGGTCTTGAACGAATAATTTATTTTGATTTTGAAGCGTCCACCGAACTGGGCGATATGACCCGTATCACAGCCGCAGTCGAGATAATGGGACGGTGTTCAAATCTTGTGCTGATAAATTCCGAGGGAAAAATTATAGACAGCATAAAGCGCGTTGACGCGGAAATGTCCCGTGAAAGAATGGTTCTGCCGGGAATGACCTATTCCCGTCCTGCACGCGAAGAACGGCTCGATCTCCGCAGCTGTACAAAAGAAGATATAATAAATATCTCCGAAAATATGCCGGAAGCCGAACTTTCAAAACATCTTATAAAAATTTTTGAAGGTATTTCTCCGATAGTTGCACGGGAATGGACAAATTCCGCTTCCTGCGGCAAAGGCGCCGTAAAAAGCGAACTGCACGGCGAACTGCTCGACAGGCTTTTTGAGGAGATCGTAAGATCACGCACCGAAAGAAATTTTACCGTTGTAAAAGATAAGGACGGTATGTTCAAGGACTTTTCTTTTATTGATATCAGGCAATACGGCGATCTTATGGATAATGTGAGATATTCTTCGGCGTGCGAGCTGCTGGATCATTTCTATTCGGAACGTGACAGCCTTTCACGAATGAAACAGCGCGCGCAGGATCTGTACAGGCTTCTGACTGCTGCTTCCGAACGTATAGCGAGACGTCTTGCAAATCAGCGCGAGGAACTGAAAACATCTGCGGACAGAGATAAATTAAAACTGTACGGAGATATACTTTCGGCAAATCTTTATAACATGGAAAAAGGCATGACAAGCATTACGGCAGAAAATTTTTCCGAAGAAAATTCTCCGGAAATAAATATAAAGCTCGACCCAAGGCTCACGCCGTCGCAGAATATGCAGAAATATTACAGTGAGTATCGCAAAGCCTGCACTGCCGAAAAGATACTTACCGAACAGATCGCAAAGGGCGAGGAAGAACTTGCCTATATCGACAGCGTTTTCGACGCGCTTACAAGAACAAACAGCGAGGACGAAGTAAACGAGCTCCGGGCAGAGCTGGCAGAGCAGGGATATATCCGCTACACAAGGGCAAAAGGTAAACCTCCGAAAAGCCGTCCGCCGCTGGAATTTACTTCACCTGACGGGTTCGTTATCCTCGTTGGTCGGAACAACAAGCAGAATGATATGCTTACAACAAAACTTGCCGAAAAGACCGATATGTGGCTGCATGTAAAGAATATAACCGGCTCTCACGTTATAATACGGGCTGAGGGTAAGGAAATACCTGAAAATACTATACGATATGCAGCGGCTTTGGCGGCATCCCACAGCAAAGCGAAAAATTCTTCACAAGTGCCTGTAGATTATGTTCCGGTAAAACTTGTAAAGAAGCCCGCCGGCTCAAAGCCGGGCATGGTGATATTCACCGGCAACAGAACGCTCTATGTTACTCCCATAGATCCGTATTCCGCAAAATAAGCCGAAAAATAAACCGCCGCATAAACGAAAGGATAAGCTATGTCACGAGGACTTTATATCCATGTCCCTTTTTGCGTAAGAAAATGTCCGTACTGCGATTTCTTTTCCGCGGCGGACTGTTCGCTGAAAGAAGAGTATGTAAAAGCGGCTGCAAGAAATGTCTCCGCAATAAACGACAGCTTTTCGACCGTCTATTTCGGCGGCGGAACGCCGTCGCTGCTTTCGCCGGAACAGTTCGGAAATATTCTTTCGGCGGCTGATATCATTGACGGAGCTGAAATATCCGCAGAAGCAAATCCCGGCACGACAGACGAAAAATATCTTTCCGGAATAAGAGCGGCCGGCATAAACCGCATTTCGTTCGGGATACAATCCTTTGACGAAACAGAACTCAAGGCTCTTGGCAGGATACATTCCGCAGCCGAAGCGTCGGAAGCGGTGATATCCGCTCGCAAAGCCGGTTTTGAGAACATAAGCGCGGATCTTATGCTCGGAACGCCCTTTCAGACAAAAAAAAGCCTGAAAAAAAGCCTTGAAACGGTGGTTTCCCTGCCCGTTACGCATATTTCGGCATATATGCTGAAGATAGAACGCAACACTCCGATAGCCAAAAACAAGGATCTGCTCAGGAACATTCCCGGTGACGATGAAACGGCGGATATGTACCTTGAGACCGTAAATTTCCTTGCCGAAAACGGATTTGAACAGTACGAAATATCCAATTTTGCACGGACAGGATATGAATGCGTCCACAATCTCGGATACTGGCGCTGTGAAGAATACTACGGTATAGGTCCTTCCGCCCACGGATTCGTTGACGGCGAACGCTTCCGCTGTGATGATACTGTAAAGGAATTTACCTTACAGCCCATTCAAGGCAGAACGTTCATTGAACGGGGCGGCGGAATAAATGAACGGGCTATGCTTTTGCTGCGGCTGACTAAGGAAGGACTGCCGCTTGATATGCTTGCCGGAATAGAGTGTAAAGCTGATATACTTGTCAGAAATGGGCTTGCAAGAAAGGATAACGGCTTTTTAAAATTAACGCCGGAGGGCTGTCTTGTTTCAAATGAAATAATACTTTTCTGCGGAATAATGGATAATATTAGTAAAAGCGGCGCTTGAACATACAGATATTAAAGTGTATCTCCCGGAAAATATCCGCATATAATGAAAACAGCGGATATTTTCGCAAAAACATAAAGGAGATGATCTTAAATATATGCCAAGCGTCTTTTTAAGTCCCTCCACACAGGAGTGGAATAAATATATAAACGGCGGCAGCGAAGAAGAATACATGAACATAGTAGCCGACAGAATGGAACCGTATCTGCGTTCATCGGGGATAGAATACGTCCGCAACGATCCGGCACGGAACGTAACGGGCGCTATAAGCGATTCCAATGCAGGAAATTTTGACGTACATCTTGCGCTCCATACAAACGCAGGCGGCGGAGATCTTGCCGGAAAGCTAAGAGGTATAGACGTGTATTATTCGCCGTATTCCTCAAGGAGCCGTCAGCTTGCAGCTATCACGGCAAACAATTTTGAATATATTTACCCCGATCCGGAAAAGGTGGATATACGTCCCACCACGTCTCTCGGTGAAGTGACCAGAACGCGCGCAGTCACCATTCTTGCCGAAATAGGCTATCATGATAACTATTCAGACGCGGAGTGGATAAAGTCCAATCTTACCGAAATAGCGATAAGCCTTGTTCAGTCGCTGTGCGATTACTTCGGGATACCGTTTGTAGAAGCAGCGCCGGTAAGACAGGGAGTAGTCACAACGGACGGTTCAAACCTGAATATCAGGAATTTTCCGTCGGAAGACGCAATGATAATAGGCGTAATGCCGGACAATGCAGCCGTTGAAGTCTATGGCAGAACGGGCAACTGGTATGTGGTAAAATACGGCGGTCTTACAGGGTATTCCTATGCCGACTATATAAACGTGAGCTAAGGGAACGCTTCGCGTCAGGCGGCGAAAACGCAATATACATCACGTTTCCGCCGCCGATACGCTTTTATTCGTCTTTATACAAAAAAATCACAAAAATTATTGCAGTATCGGATAAAATGTGGTATAATAAGAATATTAGACATATGCGCACGGTGCTGCATAATTTATGTCCCGGCAGATAACCTCCGGGACGCATTAAGGAGTATGGTCATAATTATGGCAAAGATCAAGGTTGCCGTCCTGTTCGGCGGCGTTTCAAACGAACACGATATATCGCTTATCTCCGCAGAAAACATTATTTCATCAATACCGGCGGATAAATATGAAGTAATACCTATAGGAATAACAAAAAAAGGCAGGTGGCTCTTCTATCCGGGCGATATTTCCTGTATTTCCTCCGGACGCTGGGAGTCAAATCCCGACTGTGTACCGGCAGTTATACTTCCCGATCCGATGTATAAAGGCATATTCAAAATATCCGACGGAAACTATTCCTTGGTAAAAATAGACGCGGTATTCCCTGCTCTTCACGGTCAGAACGGTGAGGACGGCGCAGTACAGGGTCTGCTGAAACTGTCGGGAATACCATATGTCGGCTGTGATGTGCTCTCCTCGGCGTGCTGCATGGATAAGGCGGTAACTCACACTATCCTTGAAGCCAACGGAATTGAAATGGCTCCTTGGAGATATATACTCAGCTCCGAACTTAACAGGCTGGACGACATTTGCGACGGAATAGCCGCCGAACTTGATCTTCCGCTGTTCGTCAAGCCGGCAAACAGCGGTTCTTCGGTGGGGGCAAATAAAGCGGATTCATTTGAAGAACTGAAAAATGCCATAAAACTTGCTTTCAGCCATGACAAAAAAGTCATTGTGGAAAAATACATAAAGGGCAGAGAGCTTGAATGCGCCGTTTTCGGAAAGGATAACGCTTTTGCCTCGGAAGTAGGCGAAATACGTTCCTGCAACGAGTTTTACGATTACGAAGCAAAATACATACTGGGTACTTCCGGGCTTTCTATTCCGGCAGATATCCCGGCAGACATTTCCAAAAAGATAAAGGAAACAGCGGTAAAGGCATTCGGGATAATGGGCTGTTCCGGTCTTTCGAGAGTGGACTTTTTCCTCTCTGAAGACGGCAGGGTCATTCTCAACGAGATAAACACCCTTCCCGGCTTTACACAGATAAGTATGTATCCAAAACTTATGGAAAATATGGGCATACCCATTTCCGAACTGCTTGACAGACTTATTACCCTTTGCATCGAGGGATAAATTTTCGGAGGCATTATGAACGACTGCGCGATAGGGGTATTCGATTCGGGACTTGGCGGACTTACCTGCGTCAAGGAGCTGAACCGCCTTGTACCAAATGAAAATATAATATATTTCGGAGATACCGCCCGCGTCCCTTACGGAACAAGGAGCCGTGAAACTATCCTCGAATATGCGGAGCAGGATATAAATTTTATAAAAAAACATAACGCCAAACTGATAATCGCCGCCTGCGGAACGGTTTCCTCCGTTCTTGACGCGGATAAAAAAACTGCCGGGAATACCCCGTTCACAGGCGTTCTGCTGCCGGCGGCGCAGGCAGCCTGCAAAATGACCAGAAACGGCAGGATAGGCGTTATAGGAACCCCTGCAACTATCAATTCTGAGGGCTATGTCAAAGCTATCAAAAACATACGCCCGGACGTTTCGGTCACCGGCAATGCCTGTCCCCTGTTCGTTCCGCTGGTGGAATACGGTTTTACCGACAGAAACGAGCCGATAACAAAACTTGCAGTGGAAAAATATCTTGCGCCTATAAAAGCGGCAGATGTTGACGTTCTTATCCTCGGCTGTACGCATTATCCGATAATCAAGGACGCTATCGCCGACTATATGGGAAATTCCGTCGCACTTATCTCCCCCAGCAGTGAAGCGGCAAAATACGCGCTTTCGCTTCTTACGGAAAAAAATATGCTCTCGGAACGTTCCGGAACGGGAAGAAACATTTATTACACTTCCGACAGCGTTGAGCTTTTTGAAGAAAACGCGCACGCTTTCCTCGGCAACACCATAAACGGCGAAGTACATAAGGTCGGCATTGACGAGCTTATTTCATAGATCGGATGTTATCCCTAAATTCAAAACAGGAGAAAAATTATGGAAAAAGATGTTACTATAGAACTTACAAGCATAAATTCGGTAGACAAGGAACAATCAAAAATAGAGCTTACTACAGTCGGCAAGCTGAAATCGCTGGCAAACGGAGGCTTCCAGCTCAAATACGAAGAATCGGAAGTGACCGGTTTTCAGGGTTCAACGACCTGCCTTTCATTTTTCGGGAATGAACTGGTGAACCTCAGCAGAACGGGTACGGCAGCTTCGGAACTGGTCCTTGAAAAGAACAAGAAGCACCACTGCCATTACGGAACGCCCTACGGCGACCTGACAATGGGAATATTCACGCATTGCATAGACAATAATGTAGATGACAGCGGCGGAGAATTGTACCTTAAATATACGGTGGATATCAATTCAAGCTACATCTCCGACAATGAAATATACATCAAGATAACCGACTGATGAAAGGATAGATACAAAATGATAAACCCTATAAAAAGCGCTTCAGACGAGCTTCGCGAAATACTTATGAGCGCAGTCGGCAGACTAGTCTCGGAGGGAAAAACAGAAGCCGTTCCGCTGCCGACGTTCAATATCGAGATACCGCAGGATAAAACGCACGGCGACTTTGCTTCAAATATTGCAATGACGTTTGCAAAGCCGCTGAAAAGCGCTCCGAGAAAAATTGCCGAAATGATAACAGATGCGATGATCCTTGACGGAACTTCTTTTGAAAGAGCAGAGATCGCAGGTCCGGGATTTATAAATTTTTTCCTGTCAAAAAGATGGTTCTCAAAAGTTGTGGCTGATGTATGCGCTGAAAAAGAAAATTACGGCCGCACTAACACAGGCGCAGGAAGATCGGTGCTGGTGGAATTTGTTTCCGCAAATCCTACCGGTCCTATGCATATAGGAAATGCACGAGGAGGAGCTATAGGAGACTGCCTTTCTTCGGTCCTTGACCGGGCAGGATACGACGTAAAGCGTGAGTTCTATGTAAATGACGCTGGAAATCAGATAGAAAAATTCGGAAAGTCCCTTGATCTCCGCTATGAGCAGCTCTGCTCGGCAGACGGACAGGCTATGATAAAAAAATATCAGGACGGCGAGGAACTTTGTCAGGCTGTTTATAATGACGCGGAAACGTTCCCCATGCCGGAGGACGTTTACCTTGGAGCGGATATAATCGCACACGCAAAAAACTTTTATGACAAAAACGGCAGTTCATATATGGACAAGACCGAAGAAGAACGGCGTGAAGCTCTGGTATCGGAAGCTCTGCCGAAAAATATTGCAAAGCTTGAATCCGATCTTCTTAAATACCGCATAAAATACGACAACTGGTTCAGGGAAAGTTCCCTGCATGACAGCGGCGCGGTAAAGGATATAATCGAGCTTCTTAAAAAGAGCGGCTACACATACGAACAGGAAGGCGCGCTTTGGTTCAGGTCTACAGCGTTCGGAGACGAAAAGGACCGGGTACTTGTTAGAGCAAACGGCGTTCCCACATATTTTGTCCCGGATATCGCGTACCATTACAATAAACTCGTTATACGGGGATTTGATACGGCAATAGATATCCTCGGCGCGGATCACCACGGCTATATACCAAGAATGAAAGGCGCTATGCAGGCGCTCGGCGTTGACCCGGATCGGCTTGAAATGATAATAATGCAGATGGT
>CANQZR010000088.1 GCA_947628405.1 uncultured Clostridia bacterium | reverse complement strand
TACTGCTTTTCACGGTAACAAAAACAGGGCATACCTGTCAGCCCCATATGTCCGAACTGGGGGAATATTATCAGCTGCCCATGATAAGCGTTCCCGACGCCATACAGCCGGAGATCGACGCAGGCAGAATGACTTGGGAGGATTATTCCGCAGATGACGCTCACCCGAATGAGGAGGGTCACAAGCTGGTAGCAGAACTTATTGCAAATTATTTCTTCCATGTTATGATAAGAGATCTTGCTGATCCGCTGTATCAGATGCCTGTTCTTCCTAAGTTCGGCGCGCCTTATGAAAGCGCGTTCCTTGCGGAAGCGGACTATGACGATTCCAACGAAAATTTGCAGATATCCGGAACGGGAAGTTTTTCCCTTGAAGCAAGACGTATTGCCGACTTTGACAAGGGAGCATGGGTATATTCGGGCGAGGGAACGGAACCGCTTAAAATGCACGTCCGCGGCAACAGCCTTTTCTTCGTCTGCAAGAGAAACAACAGCGCGACTATGGGAAAATTCGATGTTTATATCGACGGCGAAAAAATAACCACTATAGACACGAACCAGTCCGACGGCTGGGGCGAACCGTTCGCATTTCAGGCAATAAAATGGCAGAATATTCACGATATGGAAGTTGAAGTCGTTCCCACCGAGGACAGCGCTGGAAAGACCATTGAAATATTCGGGATAGCCTGTTCCCAGAACGATAGTTTAAGTTTTTAAGGAAGATACAAATATGAAAAGATCTGTAATATCACTTGTTCTTGCCGCAGGGATACTGCTCTGCGGCTGCGAAATATCCGACGATATAAGGATATACACCCCGGGGGATACAACGTCCATATCGTCAGGAACGGAAAACGGCGCTCTGCTTTCAGATGACGGCGGCACGGCAGATGAAAATATTCAGGAAGCGACCGATGAAGCGGAACAAACGGAAGAAGCCGTTCCGGCTGCCGTTATGCCCACAGAAGAATTTACCGGAAGTGAAGATATCACTTCCGCCGAAGAACAAAGTACGCCAAAGGAACGAAAAATTTACGGCACCGTTCAGGAATATCTTGACAATATGACCGTTGAAGAAAAGCTGGGGCAGGTCATTCTTGCGCGGTTTCCGTCAGACCCTGCCGGGCAGGCGTTTGAGTATGATTTCGGAGGTTACACCCTTTATGCCGCGGATATTGAAAACGAAACTCCCGTAAGTCTTACGGAAAAGCTCGGAGAAATAAATAAAAACAATGCCGTACCCATGTTTTTTGCCGCCGACGAAGAGGGCGGAGATATAGTCCGCGTCAGCAAATATGCCGCTTTTGCGGAACGTCCGCTGCCGTCGGTGCAGGAAATGCTTTCCTCCGGCGGAGATATCGAAGCATGGGCGGACGAGCTTGCGGAGGATCTTAACAATGCAGGCATAGATCTTGACCTTGCTCCCGTTGCAGATGTTGCCGAAAGCGAGTCGGACTATATCTACAGCCGCACCTGCGGTCTGGACTATGAGGGAACGGCTGAAACGATAGGCAGTATCGTCTCCGCTCTTAATGCGCGGAATATTGTCAGCTGCCTTAAACATTTCCCGGGATACGGTCCTAATGTTGACACTCACACCGGCATAGCCGTTGATACCCGAAGCCGGGAAAATTTTGAAAGCAAGGATCTTCTTCCGTTCATAGGCGGCATTGAGGCAGGTTCACCAATGATAATGGTAAATCACAATATCGTTGAGGCTTACAACGCCGATATCCCGGCAAGTCTTGCTCCCGAAGTGCATGATATGCTCCGTGGGCTCGGCTTTGACGGTATCATAATTACCGACGATCTTGGAATGGACGCAATAACTCTTTACACCGACGATCCGTATGCTGACGCTTTTATTGCAGGAAACGATATGCTCTGCGTAAGCGACGGCAAGGTCTGCTATGATTCTCTATACGCTGCATTTGAAAGCGGAAAGATATCGGAAGAACGTCTTGATGAAAGCATTGCAAGAATAATTTCCGTAAAACTAAGATACGGGATAATATCCTGAACAAGCCGCACACGGCTGTTTATTAAAAACGATCTCAGGCAGGTGAAAAAATGACAAGGAACACCTCTATAAAGGAACTAAAAGGCGTAGGCGAAAAGCGAGCCGGACTTTACAATAAAATAGGCATAAATACCGTAGGCGATCTTGTTTTTCACTTTCCGAGAAGATATATAGATTATTCGGAGGCCGTACCTATAGCGGCAGCGCAGATAGGTGAACACGCCGTTATAAAAGCCGCGGTAATAAAGAAAAACGGCGCTGCGCGCATAAGACAGGGGCTTATTCTTTATAAAGTATTTGCGGAGGACGAAAACGGCAACCGCATTTCCATAGTTTTTTACAACAACAGATTTGCTTCGGAATCGCTTGCGGTGGGCGAAGAATATTTTTTCAGCGGAAAGATATCCGGAAACCTTACCCGTAAGGAGATAAATTCTCCCACATTCCTGAAAACCTCAGAAAAAAATCTTATCCGCCCGGTATATCCGCTTACCGAAGGTCTTACATCGGCAATGGTAACAACAAACATTTCGGAAATACTCGACCGCGCCGACGACAGTTTTTTTGCCGATCCTCTCCCGGACGATATACGTCTGGAATATTCTCTCTCCACGCTTGAATATGCCCTAAGGAGCATACATTTCCCGAATGACAGCTATTCCGCAGGAACGGCAAGAAAACGGCTTGCCTTTGACGAGCTGCTCAAGCTCCAGCTTGGAATGATGATGATAAAAAGGCGCACACGGTCAGCAAGCTCCTGCGTTATGACCGAAGAAAAAGCCGATATGAACAGCTTTTTTTCGGTGCTCCCGTTTGAACTTACCGGCGCTCAGAAGCGTGCCATTAAGGAAATAACAAAAGATATGTGCGGAAGTTTCCCCATGAACAGGCTTATCCAAGGCAACGTAGGCTCCGGCAAAACTGCCGTTGCCGCTGCGGCTGCTTATTTTGCCGCAAAGAACGGCTTCCGGACGGCTCTTATGGCTCCTACGGAAATACTTGCCGTTCAGCATTATGAAACACTTTCGGAAATGCTGGAACCTCTCGGCGTCGGAGTATGCCTTATAACAGGTTCTATGACAAAAAAGCAGCGCGCGGCCTCTGCTGAACGTCTTTGCAGCAGCGGCTGCTTTGTAGCCGTGGGAACGCACGCGCTTATATCCGAAACTACCGAGATCCATGACCTCGGACTTGTCATCACCGACGAACAGCACCGCTTCGGAGTAAATCAGCGCGCTGCCCTTGCAGGCAAAGGGAACGATCCGCATAAGCTGGTAATGTCGGCAACGCCTATCCCAAGGACTCTGGCGCTGATAATTTACGGCGATCTGGACATATCGGTGCTGAACGAACTTCCCAAAGGCAGAAGAAAGGTAGAAACTTTTGCGGTGACCGCAAAACTTCGTGAACGGGCGTTAGGATTTGTAAAAAAACTTCTTGACGAAGGACGGCAGGGATATATAATCTGTCCGATGATAGAGGAGGGCGGTTCTGAACTTGCGGCAGCAAAAGGCTATGCGGAAGGACTGAAAAAAACAGTTCTTGCAGGATACAGGACCGGACTTCTGCACGGAAAAATGTCCGCAGCCGAAAAAGACAGGGTAATGGAGTCATTCAAGGAGCATGAACTTGACCTGCTCGTTGCCACAACAGTCGTGGAGGTAGGCGTAGACGTTCCCAATGCGGCGGTGATAGTTATAGAAAACGCCGATCGGTTCGGGCTTTCGCAGCTTCATCAGCTTAGGGGACGGGTAGGCAGAGGACAGCACCAAAGCTACTGTATACTTATTGCAGGCTCGCTTACGGAAGAATCCCGTCAGCGGCTCGAAGTGATGACAAAGACCTCCGACGGATTTGAAATATCAGAATACGATCTTAAAATGCGCGGAGCAGGTGATTTCTTCGGCAGCCGTCAGCATGGTCTGCCCGATCTTAAAATAGCCGATATTGCGGCGGACAGGGAACTTCTTGCAAACTGTCAGCGTGCGGCAAAGGAACTGCTTGAAAAAAGCCCCGATCTTTCGGAATATCCGGAACTTCGCAAAGAAACAGAAGAACTTTTCACGCAAAACGACAATGCAGCGGAGGCTTTGTAAATATAAAAATACCGGAACTGACCGTTCCGGTATTTGTTTTATTTTTTCCTCTTTTTGAAAAATACCCACGCAAAAAACGGCGCTCCAAGCAGTGCCGTGACTGCTCCTACCGGTATTTCATTCGGAGGAACTGCCGTCCGCGCGGCAAGGTCGCACAGGACCATGAATATTCCTCCTATTGCCGCCGACATGGGAAGAAGCATTTTATGCTTTGCTCCGAAAAGTTTCCTGGCAATATGCGGCGCAATAAGATCCACAAAACCTATTACCCCCGTAAACGCTACAGCCGTTCCCGAAAGCACGGACACAGCCACAAGCAGCGAAGCCTTTGCCGCGCCGGTATTCAGTCCGGCACTTCCTGCCTGCTCGTCGCCAAAGGTCAGCATATCAAGTTCCTGCGACTTTATAAGCATAAAACCTGCACAGACAGCAAAGACCACCGCCAGCATTGCCACGCTGTCCCATTTTTCGCCGGAAAAGCTGCCGGTCTGCCATTTCATTATCTGTTTGTATTTGTCATCATGAACATTTGCCATAAGGGTAACTACTCCGTTGACAAAAAGCGACAGCACCATTCCCGTAAGGACTATCGTGCTTCCCTGCAAAGTACGGTCTATCTTTGAAGCAAAAATTATCATCAGGAACATTGCCGCTATGCCGAATACCAGCCCCGCCGCCGGAAGAGTATATCTGCCGAGGAAGTAGAACTCAGATGCTATCACCAGACCTGCCCCCAGTGAAGCTCCGCTCGATACACCTAACGTAAACGGCGAAGCAAGCGGATTCCTCAGCACGGACTGAACCACCGTTCCGCATACCGAAAGCGCCGCTCCCGTAAGAAAAGCAAGTATAACTCTCGGGAAACGCAGTTTCATTATTATATTTACATATGAAGTGGGGATATCGTCAAGCGGCGTCCCGAAAATGCGGTTCCCGAATATACTTATCACCTTAACGGGCGATATCGTCACGCTGCCAACGGCAACGCCCAGAATTATGACTGCCAAAGAAACAGCGGCAGCGGCGGCAAATTTAATACCCTTGTTTTTCATTACTTGTAGATCTCCGGATAAACGGCTTCGGCTATATCATAAATGCCATTTACTATATTCTGCGAAGCACGGCTGGTGTCGTTGGCGTCAACATAGTATACATTTCCGTTTACCACGGCGGAAATGCCCTCCCAGCCGGCACGGGTCTTTATCTCGTTGAAATCATATCCGTCGTATGTTACATTTGTAAGAATAACGTCAGGGTTGGCAGCAATAACGCTTTCCTCGGAATTGGACAGCCAGCCCTCTTCATCACCGTAGATATTTTCCGCGCCTATAAGATCGAGTATTTCATCAATAAACGTACCGCTTCCGCAGGAATAAAGGTACGGAGCAGCGCCTATTTCAAAATAAACGGACTTTTTCTCGGTAATTTCAGCTGCTTTGGCGGAAACATCTGCAACGGCAGCGTCAATATCCGCAATAAGTTCCGCACCCTTATCCTGAGTTCCGGTATAAGCCGCAAGAAATTCTATATCCAGCTTAACGGAAGATATTGATGATGATGTGGGGATATATACAACATTCGCTCCGGCGTCTTTTAGCGAAGCATACGGGTCGTCCGCACCGGTCATTGAAATACCGTTGATTATCACAAGATCGGGTTCAAGAGCAGCCAGTTCTTCAATGTTAAGGTTATAAAAATCCAGCGTGCATATTGCCGGATCTATCCCTTCCACATCAGCGGAATAAACATCTGCGGCGATTATCTTGCTCCCCAGACCAAGCCCGGTAAGTATTTCCGTCACCGACGGAGCTGCGGAAACAATGGTATTTATAGAAGCCGGTATTTCTATCTCGTTGCCCTCTCTGTCCTCAATAACATTTAGAACGCTGACATTATCCTCAGGCGCTTCCTCCTGAACGTCATCTTCATTGATCACATCGGCGGCTTCTTCCGTTCCGGTGACCGTTTCGGCAATGGTCACATCTGCGGTGGTTATTTCGCCGCCCTCGGGAGTGTAATGGTCGTTGGCACAGGAGGTCATCATTGCAGCGATCGATACAGCCGCAAGCAGTGCAGTAAGTTTTGAAAATTTCATTTTATCATATCCTTTCTTTTATTGCAGATAAAAAGTCCTTTCTGCCCACCGCAGAAAGGACTGATAAGTCTGTAATACGGAATTTTTGCAAAAGCAAAGCTAAGCGGTCTGTCGGCAGTTCTTAAGAAGATCCTGTAACAGCCACTTTTTCTCCGCACAGACTGCATCTACCGTTCACTGCGGCGCACAGCCAACGGAAAATTCCTTAAAGAACGAAAATTTCCGTAACTACGGGCAGGTCTTCCGACTCAGACTATCCGCTTTTATCACAGCGGAACTCTGCACGCCTTCCCGACAAAAGCTGTCAGTGACATAATGTGCAGAGCGGATATTACCTCATCATTACGGCGGCAGGACCGTGCATACGCTTCCCTATTATCCCCGTCCGCGGAAGACCGCCTCGGGGCACCCGTATAAATAAGTGCAATTTATCTGACATGGATAATTATATCACAGCCGTTATGATTTGTCAACGATAGCGCGTTAAAAAGCCCTCACTTTCTGTAGTGAGGGCTTTTGCCGTTATTTTTATTCTGTGTGCAGAAGTTTTTCAGGATCAAAGTCCAAGAAGCGCTTTGATCTCAGCGGTGAGCTTTTCAGCCGCCTTGTCATGGGTCGTAATGGACGGGTGCCAATCGGCGGAATAACCGTCCGCAGGATCCTGAACATCAAATTTCATGGTAGAAATATTGGTATCGCCTGTTTCTTCGGTATAATTATTCACCGCAAGCTGAACATAGTCAAAAAGCCTGTCTCCCATTATTCCGAGAACACAAAGTATCTTTGCGTCAGGATTGTTTGCACGGATAGTTTTCAGGAACTCCGTATATGCTGTGCTGTATTCTTCCTGCTTGTCATGATCGTTCTGGGTATAGCTGTCGTCATTAGTTCCAAGATTGAGAACGATAATATCCGGCTGACGCTTTGAAAAATCCCATTCAACATTTGCCGGCGTAAAGCTGCCGTTAGTCGACCATGAATATCCCAGCTTTGTATAGAACTGTGGGACTGTCTGTGCGGAGACTTTTTTATCGCCGTTAGTGTAGCCGGAAATAATTCCGTAACCGCTGAAAGATACCATACTGTAATCGGCATTCAGAGCCTGTGCAGTCTTATAAGCATAGGCTTTTGTGACATCTTCGGTCTTGGTAGAGAAGTGATGATCCTTGTCCGGATCGTCGGCACCGTAGCCGCAGGTGATCGAATCTCCTATAAATTCTATAAGGATATCCTTATTTTCCGTAGGTTTTATCGGAGTTCCCTTAACGGTGATCTTTCCTATCCCCATTGTTGACATAGGCGATTCGGACAGCTTTACTATTGAAACGGTAACGTCCTCCGCAGTATCGCTTGAAAATACATCATATGTCTCCTGAAGATTGTCTATCATATCGTCAATAACTCTTTCGCCGTTTACATATATTCCCACGCGTACCTGATTATCGGCATTTGTAGGACTTAAAGACGTTGAATCTCCGGTTATGGAAACGGTACATTCCGTTCCGGTAAAGGAAAATTCCGCGCCGCTTCCGGAAAGCGCGCAGTACAGCTTGTCTTCATTGAAGTATGTACGTCCAAGAGCCTTTACGTTGTCATAATTCGCCTGATATGCTGTTTCGGTGTTCATATCGTAAGTTACCTCCGTTGTTTGTTCTGCCGGATCTTCGCCGCCGTCTCCGGTATTGCTTTTATTGCAGCCGGAAAATACCGCTGCCGACACAGCAGCCGCACTTATCAAAGAAACAATTTTTAAAAAATTCATCATATCCCTCCTCGGATAGTATCATTTTACCACATTCGGCGTTTAAAATCAATAGCAAAGACAATTGTTTATAAAAAATCCGGCAAAAACTGCACATTGGAATATAGTGTTAAGTGTTGAGAGTGTAGATAAATGATAATTTTGCGCTTCGCGCAAAATTCAAAATTTCCAAAACAGTCCGGTGAACTGTTTTGGACAAAGCTAATTAAGCTGTGTTGCCAAACAGCTCACTGGGCTGTTTGGC
>CANQZR010000087.1 GCA_947628405.1 uncultured Clostridia bacterium | reverse complement strand
TGGGGGTGACAAAGCCCGTGGGGGCTTCCCCACAAATTATCATTTATCTCAACTCTTAACTCTCAACTCTCAACACTAAATGAAAATCAGCCTTTTGCTGTGACATAGCCTATCCTATAAAATACCCACAACATTTACCGTCATTAACCTTTCATGTTCCGCATATACATGGTAAAGAAATACCGTGTATTGGAGTGAGCATTTTGAAGGTAAAAGCAGGTCAGGATATCGAGGAACGCGCCGTGATCCTCGGGCGCTATATCCTCGAACACAAAGCTACTGTTCGTGCCGCTGCTAAACAGTTCGGAATTTCAAAATCTACAGTACATAAAGACATAACCGAAAAATTGCCTGTCGTATGTCCCCAGATGTACCCTGCCGTCAAGGAAATACTTGAAATAAACAAGCAGGAACGTCATATCCGGGGCGGAATGGCAACAAAACACAAGTACGAAGAAAAATCGCATGGTGCGATCGACGGATAAAAACCGAGCAGTATAATCATTCAAAGATAAAATAAATAATTTAAAGGACTGTGCCCCGTATATGCGGAACACAGTCCTTTGTCATTTATCATTTTGAAATTATAAAGTCCTCCGTAGGAGACTCGCCGTCGCCGCTGCTTTGGCTCGTTTCCTCTTTTTCTTTCAGACGGCGTTTCTTTTCATCGGCAAGCTGACGTTCATTCTCCTCCAGCTTGTGCTGATCCGGTTTGTGGAGCGCGTCATATTTTTCAACAAATTCAATTGCGTCCGCTTCCTCCAGCGGCTTGCTCATAAGGAATCCCTGAATGTAGTCACACTTCATTTTCGCAAGGAATTTGTACTGTCCTACCGTTTCAATGCCTTCCGCAACAGTTTTTATGCCCAGATTATGCACCAGATCTATTATCGAATCCGTTATGGCGTAATCCCTTTGATTGTTGTTTATCTCGTCAATGAACGATTTGTCTATTTTAAGGCATTTTATCGGGAAGTTTTTAAGATAATTCAATGATGAATATCCCGTTCCGAAATCGTCCAGCGCAAGAGCAATGCCAAGTTCGTTTATTTCATTTATCACGCTGCTTTTTGAATCGGTAAAGTCGATAAGCGTGCTTTCGGTAATTTCAAGCTGTATGTTTTTCGGGTCTACATGGGTTATTTCAATAACTCTCTTGACGTGGTCTATATAATCGTCGCGCCTTAACTGTACGGGAGAAACATTTATCGACATTATAACATTCGGATTTAAAGTTTCGTTTATCTTTGTCAGCGTCCGACAGGCGCTTTCAAATATCCATGTTCCTATCTGGACTATAGCTCCGCTTTCCTCGGCAACGTTTATAAATTCCGTAGGCGAAACTACCCCGAACTCAGGGCTTATCCACCTGAGAAGCACTTCAAATCCATGGATATCGCAGGTATCCGCAGAAATGATCGGCTGATAATGCAGAGACAGTTCGCCTTTTTCCAGTGCTTCGTTAAGCGAACGGGCGATAGCAGCCTTGCTGAGAAGACTGTTTTTGCGGCTTGCATTGGTATAGAACGCCACTCTGTCCTTGCCGTTTTCCTTTGCCCTGTGAAGAGCCATTTCCGCATCTCTCAGCAGCAGGTCTGGGGTAAGATCATCATTCGGATAGATAGATATACCTATTGAAAATTTTATGTATATTTTATCATTCAGTATCTCTAAAGGCTTATTGAAACAGTTATGCAGCTTTTCAATGATAGCGTTGACTTCCGAATAATCCGTATCAAATTCTTTAAGGATAATAAATTCATCACCGCTGAATCTGAATATGGACAATTCAGACGGCAGCTGTTCTTTCATGATATCCGCAAAAGAGCAAAGCACCGCATCTCCGAAATTATGACCGAGAGTTTCATTCAGCCATTTGAAATTGTCGATATCCACAAACATTACCGCAAAACGGCTCCTGCCTTCCTCACGGGTCTGGATTATATCCTCAAGGCGTTCATACAGTCTGCTCCTGTTTTCAAGACCGGTAAGCGTGTCGGTATATTGGTAGTTGCTTATTATGTTATTGCCGGACTGGAGTATCTCCGCGATCTTATTTATATTTTCACCTATAGTGCCAAGCTCGTTTTTTGATCTTGACGCAACGCGGTAATTGCAGTTTCCGCGCACGATCTCCTCCGTGCAGTTCCGTATTTCATGAAGCGGCAAGCTTTCCTTGTGCAGAAGATTTACCACAGCGATCATCAGCAAAGCGCAAAGGCAGAAAAGTATCATTATCATCTGGGCGCAGGTCCTGAAAATATTGTCGCTGCGCTCGCTGTTATTGAAAACAACGATCATATTCCAGCCGCTCACCTGACCGGTCGTCTGATAATAGTATACCGTATCTCCTTCCTCCGACACAAAGCTGTCAACGTCCTCGGTAAGAGTATCTCTGCGGCTTATGATATTTACGAGCGGCGCTTCTCTGATATCCGAGCCGTCCGGCGAATATACCGCATAGCCGTCCACCGATACTACCGGGTAACAGTTATCGGCAAAGGTATATTCGGACAGCACCCTGAATATTTCGTCCGGCGCAGCTTCAAGACCGCAGAAAGCGTAAGCATTTCCGTCGGAAGACCGCACCGGCAGTATGATCTTTATAACGGTTTCGTCAGGAATAAAATAACTGTTCTCCGGAGCCGTACATATAAATTCACGCTGTGCCGAAACATTTGAAATATATTTTGTATACCATGACTGTGAACCAAGATCAAACTCGCCGTTTCCGAGTATCATGCCGCCGCTGCCCACAAGCGCTCCGCCCTGATCGGAAACGACCCATGCCGAAAGTATGCCGCTGTTTCCGCGGCAGATCATATCAAGGGCTTCCTCAACTTCCGGATAGCCGTCAACAGCGGATATATCCGCCGTGTTTTCATCTGCATTCAGCCCGGAGATAAGATCTTTAAGTTCATCACTTTCCGCCACTGCTCCAAGCTGAGATCCAAGATCTTTTATATGATCGTCAAGAACACCGGAGGCAAGTTCGCCCGTTCCGCGCATGATATTGGTATATTCTGAAACCGCATTCATTTTTGTAAGGAAAAAAGACAACACTCCAAAGCAAAGAATGAGCAGCAGCACATAAATCGCTATAAAGACCGATATTCTTTTGGTAAAGCTCGTATGTATAACGGATAAGAAACTACCCGATGATCTTTTTTTAACAGGCATGGTAGTAAAAAGCTCCTTTTGAATAGGCTGATTGGCAAATCATATAACTCCATATTTATTATACCATATTACTGATAATTTTTAAATATATTTTTACAATTTAAAAATTTTTTGGCGTTTTTAATAAATTTTATTTTTTTTATTAGGCATTATTATTATTTTTGTTGATAAAATACGTCTGTAAATGTCGCATATTAAATTTTTAAGTTTCCTTTTTCTTCCTGAACATATCGTTCCGGCAGAAATAGTCTCCGCGCCGCAGGTAAAAACTTTTCTCCGTAAGCCGTACAGGTTCAAAAATCGTTTCCGCCGTTGACTTTTTCGGCGCTATGTATTATAATTATAATAATATTTACGGAAAATTTTTATTGCAAAATATAAAGGAGAATTGCCATGAAAACAAATAATATGCCCGAAGTAAAGCTCGGTATCTGCGCCGTCAGCCGCGACTGCTTCCCTATGGAGCTTTCCGCAAGGAGACGTTCAGACGTTGTAAAAGCCTGCCAAGCCGCAGGGATCGGAATTTACGAATGTCCCGTCACCGTTGAGAATGAAGATCATATGCTTGCCGCTGTAGAAGATATGAAAAAAGCAGGCGTCAACGCCCTTGTGGTATATCTTGGCAACTTTGGTCCTGAGACTGCCGAAACGCTTCTTGCGAAGAATTTCCATGCGCCGGTAATGTTCACCGCCGCCGCAGAGGAGGGCTCCGACAAGCTCGTTGACGGACGGGGCGACGCTTACTGCGGTATGCTTAACGCAAGCTACAATCTTGGGCTTAGGAACGTAAAGGCTTACATACCCGAATATCCCGTGGGCACTGCCGCCGAAACAGCGGAAAAAATAAAGGATTTTATCCCCGTTGCAAGGACTCTTCTGGGACTTTCAGCCCTGAAAATAATTTCTTTCGGTCCTCGTCCGCAGGATTTTCTTGCCTGCAATGCGCCGATCGCACAGCTTTATAACGTAGGTGCGGAGATCGAAGAAAATTCCGAGCTTGACCTTTTTGAATCCTACAACAAGCACGCCGGCGACAAGCGTATCCCGGAAGTTATCGCCGACATGGAAAAGGAGCTTGGCGACGGCAACAAAATGTCAGGTATACTCCCTAAACTTGCCCAGTATGAACTTACTCTCCTTGACTGGGCGGAAGAACATAAAGGCAGCAGGAAATACGTTGTTTTTGCAAACAAGTGCTGGCCCGCTTTCCAGACCCAGTTCGGGTTCGTTCCCTGCTATGTGAACAGCCGTCTTGCTTCAAAGGGCATACCGGTCGCCTGTGAAGTGGACATTTACGGCGCGCTCAGCGAATTTATCGGTCAGTGCGTTTCGGACGACGTTGTAACGCTTCTTGATATCAACAACAGCGTTCCTGCGGATATGTACGAAAACAATATAAAGGGAAAATTTGACTATGCCCACACCGATACGTTCATGGGCTTCCACTGCGGAAACACCGCTGCCTGCAAACTTTCCAGTAGGACTATGAAATATCAGCTTATAATGCACAGAGGTCTTGAGCCGGACAAAGAACCGGATATCACAAGAGGTACGCTGGAGGGAGACATTGCGCCCTCCGAGATAACGTTTTTCCGTCTGCAAAGCACGGCGGACGGCATTCTCCGCGCATATGTTGCGGAAGGAGAGATACTTCCCGTTGCGACTTGCAGCTTCGGCGGAATAGGCGTTTTTGCCATAAAGGAAATGGGAAGATTTTACCGTCATGTACTTATTGAGGGAAGATATCCCCACCACGGCGCGGTGACCTTTGCACACAACGGAAAAGCGCTGTTCAACGTTTTCCGTTACCTTGGAGTTTCCGAGATAGGTTTCAATCAGCCGAAAGGTATGCTTTACAGAACGGAAAACCCCTTTTCGTAAGTTTTGAGAGTGGAGAGTTGAGAGTTGAGATAGGATAGTTGCCGCAATGTATTAACTCTCAAATCTATAAGAAAGGTATGGTCTTTACGCAGGAAATAATTTCTTCTTTCGGCATTGCCGACTATATCGCCCTTGGGGTGATAGCGCTGTTGGTATTTGCAGCGGCGGTATATCATAAAAAGAGGAAGAAAAAAGGCGGCTGCGGAACTTGCGGCGGCTGTTCGGGCTGCCCATATGCTGGGGATTGTGAGAAGAAGGATAATAAATAGGACGGTGAAACCCATGAAACAAAAAAGAAATTTCCGCCTTGAACAGGAAAAGATAATAAAAACTCTTGAAGCGCCGCCAAAGCTGCTTCTCCACAGCTGCTGCGCGCCCTGTTCAAGCGCGGTGCTTGAATATCTTACGGAATATTTTAAAATAACCGTGTTCTATTTCAATCCCAATATTTTCCCGGAAGAAGAATTTCTCCACAGGATCTCCGAACAGAAACGGCTTATCTCCGAGCTTCCCTGCAAATATCCCGTTGAATTTACCGAGCAGGGCTGGCAGTCGGAACGTTTTTACCAAGCGGTAAAAGGTCTTGAAAATATCCCGGAGGGCGGCGAACGCTGTTTCGCCTGCTACCGTCTGCGGCTTGAAGAGACTGCAAAACTTGCGGCGGAAATGAACTTTGACTATTTTACCACCACGCTTTCGGTCAGCCCCTACAAGAACGCCGCCAAGCTCAACGAGATAGGCGAGGAACTTGCCGCAAAGTACGGCGTGAAGCATCTCCCCTCGGACTTCAAGAAAAAAGACGGCTACAAGCGAAGTATCGAACTTTCCACTAAGTACGGTCTTTACCGCCAGAATTACTGCGGCTGCGTTTTTTCCCGTAATGAAAAAGCAGCAGACAACGGCACAGCATAAGCTGCCGGAAAGGAAAAGTTTTTATGAATGAACTTAAAGCAAGGATAGTTCTTCTGATACTTTGTGCCGCAGTGCTTGCGGTCACTGTTATGTATATATTGTCCGAAAACCGCGGCAGCGACAGTCCCGACGAGCAGTATGCCTATGCGGAAAATACGGAAACGGTTTCGGTTTTCGCAGAAACGGATCCCCCTGCTCCGGAGGAAACGGCGGAAAATATTACGGAAGCGCCTGAGTCCGAAACGACCGTTGTTCCTCCCATAACGGAAGATACCGGCGAAGAAAATTCCGATACCGCCGAGACTTCCGCAAGCAGGACTATCATCACCAGCCGCGTCCGTAAGGAGTACGACAACAATTCCGTTTATATAGATATGGAAAATATCCAGCAGCTTCCGGAGCTTCCCGTAGGCTGCGAGATAACAGCGCTGACCATACTTTTGCGGTACTGCGGCTTTGACGCGGAAAAAACGGATATGGCAAGGAATTATCTTCCCACAAGCTGGGGAAATGCCCGTTACGAGGACGGCAAGACCTACAAGGACAGCTTTTTCAATTATTTTATAGGCGATCCTTTCGGAAAAGGTTACGGATGTTTTTCCGGCGCTATTGAAACTGCCGCAAATAAATACATATCCGAGCATGGCGGAAATTTTATCGTGAAGAACATTTCAGGCTCTAACCCGGACGTGCTTTACGATTATCTTGCGGAGGGAACTCCCGTTCTTTGCTGGGCGACCGACGGCATGATCGAGCCGGAATATTACGAAACATGGTACGACAACGAGACCGGCGAACAGCTTGACTGGTATCTTAACGAGCATTGTTTCGTGCTTGCAGGGTTCAATATGGAAGCGGATCTGGTCACTCTCAACGACCCGATGAAAGGTATAATAGATTATAACATCAACAAGTTTGAAACGCGCTACGACCAGATGCACAGGCAGGCAATAGTTATCCTGCCGGCAGACGGCGGCGGAAATGTTCCCGACAGCCGGGAGACGCATACTGATACCGCAGAAACGGCAGCTCCCGAAACGGAAGAACCGTCATATGATGACAATGCCGAAAATGAATAAAAATTTTTATCCGGCTGCAAGTTCTATATCCGGCAACTTGCAGCCGGATTTATTGTTTATTAACATTTTAAAATCATTTAGGGAACAATTATGCAATAAAATATATCAGTTCCTGCAAATGTATTGAACAATATAGCTAAAAAGCCCGTAAAATGAAAGTTTAAATATTAAAAATTGCATAAACTTTCAAAAAAGCCTTGACATTCGCCGCAGGATATCATATAATAAAAACATAGAAAGCAGCAAGGGTGCTGTAAGTAAATTGCAAAGGCGCAGTTTACTTGCAGTACCTTTTCTTGTTTTTTTGATGTAATTCAGGAGGGATCAAATATGGACGCAAATTTACTTGACACCATAGCAAGCGAAGTCAACAGCGGCGTGTTCGCCATATGGTACCTGATCGGTGCCGCACTGGTATTCTTCATGCAGGCAGGCTTTGCAATGGTAGAAACTGGCTTCACAAGAGCCAAGAATGCGGCAAACATCATCATGAAGAACCTTATGGACTTCTGTATAGGCGTGCCGATGTTCGTTCTGATAGGCTTCGGGCTTCTTATGGGAGAGGACGTTCTGGGCTTTATCGGAAAACCCGGTTTCGACATTTTCACGGCTTATGAAAATTTCGACTGGTCATCATTCGTATTCAACATGGTATTCTGCGCCACAACGGCAACTATCGTTTCCGGCGCAATGGCTGAAAGGACCAAATTCCTTTCTTACTGCGTATATTCCGCAGTTATCAGCGCGCTTATCTATCCTATCGAAGCGCACTGGATCTGGAATGCAGACGGCTGGCTCGCACAGCTTGGATTCCATGATTTTGCAGGTTCATGCGCGATACACATGGTAGGCGGTATCTCCGCTCTTATCGGCGCAAAGATCCTTGGACCACGTATCGGCAAATTCGTTACCGACAAAAAGACCGGCAAGGTCACAAAGGTCAACGCTATCCCCGGTCACTCACTTACACTTGGCGCACTGGGCTGCTTTATCCTCTGGTTCGGCTGGTACGGATTTAACGGCGCTGCCGCAACGACTCCGGCACAGCTTGGTTCTATCTTCCTTACAACTACTGTAGCGCCTTCGGTAGCAACGGTAGTGTGCATGATCTTCACATGGATAAAGTACAAAAAGCCTGATGTTTCAATGTGTCTGAACGCGTCTCTTGCAGGTCTGGTAGGTATCACCGCAGGCTGCGACGTAATGGACGCAGCAGGCGCGTGCGTTGTAGGCGCGGTATCC
>CANQZR010000086.1 GCA_947628405.1 uncultured Clostridia bacterium | reverse complement strand
TTGACCCCACCAGCGCGGCTGCGCTGGACCAGCTATTGTTTTTTTATTTTGTTCCGCTAAATTATCATTTATCGGTAAATATAAAAATGTTAAAAATCAATTCCTCGTTGTAACATAGCCATTCGGAAAAATCGGTATTTTCAATATTGTTTTATGTGTGATTTTTATGCGGCAGAATCAAAAAATTCAGTTAAAATAATTCCATACAAAAAGGTATGCAGCTTTTTAAAATAAGCTGCATACCTTGTTTTTATACGGATTTTTTAAGTTTTTAAGCAAGTCTTTACTTGCATGACGATTATTTTAAGACCCCGTACTGTTCATCATCAACAGCTTCAAGCCATTCGTTTGAGCCGTTTTCTCCGGGAACTTCAATTGCAAGATGTGAGAACCAGCTGTCAGGCGCAGCACCGTGCCAATGTTTCACGCCGACCGGAATATTTATGCAGTCGCCGGGATTCATTTCAATCGCATCTTTTCCCCATTCCTGATAATAACCCCGTCCGCCGACGCAAATAAGAATTTGTCCGCCGCCTTTATCCGCATGATGAATATGCCAGTTGTTGCGGCATCCGGGTTCAAACGTTACGTTGAAGATCCCGACTTGTTCTTTTGAAACAGGAGCAAGGTAACTCTGTCCGATAAAATATTTTGCAAATCCGTCATTGGGCGCACCGATTGGGAAAAGAATTGTGTTTTGGTATTTGTCTTTTTCGGTAAGTTCAGCGTCTTTCCACACATCTTTCGCCATGCGGAAAACTGCCCACGCTTTTGACCAACCTGCGTAAAATCCAACGTGCGTTACAATTGCCGCAATTTCCTCACGGGTAACGCCGTGGGCTTTTGCATTTTCAAGATGATAAATAAGCGACGTGTCCGTAATTCCCGATGACATCAGCGCGACTACCGTGATTATACATCTTGTTTTCAAATCAATATCGGGATTGTTCCAGTTTTCGCCGAAAAGCACATCATCATTAAAATGTGCAAAATCAGGCGCAAAATTTCCAAGCTGATCTCTTCCTGCGGTCTGTTTAATTTTTTCCATAAAAAATTCCTCCTTAAATTTAATTAAACAACATTTCCTGCTTTTTGTTTGCCGTTCTGTGCCATAACTCCAACCAACGCATGGGGAACATAAAGTTCTTCAAGATAATTTATTTCTTCCTGCGTAAGCTCGATTTCAACGGCTTTTGCCGCGCCGTCAATATGGGAAAATTTCGTTGCTCCCACTACGGGCGAGGTAACTTTCGTAAGCAGCCACGCAAGAGAAATTTCCGTCATTGAAACGTTTCTTTTATCTGCAATTTCCTCAACGCGGCGGATAATTTTTCCGTCTGCTTCGGCAGTGGAATCGTATTTGAATTTTGCGTATGAATCTTCCGCAAGGCGTTTTGAAGTCTCTCCTTGACGTTTTGAAAGCCGTCCGCCTGCAAGCGCACTGTAAGGCGTCAATGCGATATTCTGATCCGCGCAGAAAGGCAGCATTTCACGTTCTTCCTCACGGGCGATAAGATTGTAATGCCCCTGAACAGAAATAAATTCCGTTAAATTATTTTCCCGAGCATAGAAATTTGCCTTTGCAAGCTGCCACGCGAAACAATTTGAAATTCCTATATAACGGACTTTCCCCGATCTTACAGCATTATGCAGACCTTCCATAATTTCTTCCATGGGAGTATGGTAATCCCACATATGGTAAATGTAAAGATCAACATAGTCCATGCCGAGATTTTTCAGACTTTGATCCAGATAATTTTCAATGTGCTTTTGTCCGCTGATATTATTGTCGATCTCCTCTTGTGTCCGCGGCGTGAATTTTGTTGCAATAACATAATCATCACGTTTTGCATGATCGCGGAGTGCCTTTCCCACAAATTGTTCGCTTGTGCCGTTCTGATAAACTATTGCCGTGTCGAAAAAATTAATTCCAAGTTCAAGACCGTGTTTGATAATTTCCCGTGTTTCCGGTTCGCCCACAGTCCAACTGTGCTGCCCTGTGGCGGCATTTCCGAAACCCATACAGCCCATGCAGATACGGGAAACATTAAGATCCGACCTGCCTAATTTTGTATATTTCAAATAAATAACTCCTTCCGTTTTTAATTTTCAAGAAGTTTTTTTACGCAGTTGAAAGTTATTTCGTAAATTGACATAAAAACGTAATTTACGCCAGCTTCCTCCATTGCAGTCCGCTGTTTTTCGGTAACAAAAGTATACGGATAAATTCCGAACATGAACGGGAAAAAATTATAAATAAAATTATCCTGCTGTTTTTTTGTCATATCGGGGAAAAATTTATTCAGGCATTTTTTCATCATTTCCATAGACTTGCCATAAGCAATTTTCATTTCAACAAGATTTTCGGGACGGCTGTTTTCTTCCATATCATAATGGTTCATAGACATTAATTTCAATAGCTGCGAACGCTGTTCCAGCGAATTTGCAACAGCCTCCGAAAAATGTTTTGCGCTCATGGTCCTATGCTGTAATAAAATATTTTCAAGATCGGCTATCCAGCGTTCATATTCCCGTGTAAGCAGGGCAAGAAATATCTCCTCTTTCGTCTGAAAATAATTATAGATAGAAGTCCTTGTAAAACTTGTAGCATTACCTATCTCTTTCAGGGTAATTTCCTTGAAACTCATAGTCTGATAGAGCTTTTCACATGCATTGATAATTTCTTCTTTTCGTGCATTTGTAAGTTCAGGCGAACCTTTTGGCATCTTATCGTCTCCGGATAAATTTATATATTCTGACGTAATGTCAGTATCTTTATTATAACATCATTCTGACGCAATGTCAATAGCAATTTTTTTGTTTTTTTAATTTATTTTAAAATAAGCGTAAACGGTGTCGTAATTGTCAACAAACATATCAACATCGCTTGTAAGGTCTTCAAGTCCGTATTTACCTATTGATATCCGCAGGCGGTATTCACCCGGTACGGAAATATCAAAATCACTTGTATCAACGGTCTCTTCCATATCGGGAAATTTCATCACATAGCTGCCGCCTATGGAATTTGTGTGTACCGGATATTTGCGGACGGAGATCCAGTTTTCCCCCTCAAGACGTTCAATATCAACTATCTCACTTTCGATATAGCTGTCGCCGCTTATATCGACTGTATATGCTATCTCATTTCCGCCGAGTTCGTTCAGATATGACGGATATTCTTCATAAGCACATTTTGCCGTTCCGGGAACAGGCTCGTTTGCTTTTTCGTCCATATAAAAATCGTAAAACACAAAATACTGCTCATGATCTGCGCTGCCTTCTTCCCAAAAAGGTTTTGCGGCGCGGTAATGCCCCTGCGGTAACAGCGGATAAGCCGCCAGATCAAGGGTAATAAATTCTCTTCCATTTTCAAGAGCGTTGTAGAAATGTCCGGCACCATTGTTTGCCTGAATTATATCTCCGCCGAGCGGTTCAACGCGGTACCAATTACCGTCATCTTCCTGCTTTTCAATGTAACATTCAAAACCCGTTTCATAATTTTTTGAAAGATCGGTAACATAGAATTGTGCAAATATTATGCCGGGACAATTTGCACGGTAGATATTATTTCCCGTTGCCGAGTAACTTTCTGCAATTTCCGAACCGTCATTATCATTTACAGGTTCCGGAGAAAGTTTTAAAGAATGTGTTGTATCTTCCGCAGTCTCCGAAAGTTCATCCGGAGAATATAACGAAAAACTGCCGAAAATATCTTTTACAAGTTTATCATACTCTTCCGTTCTTTCGGGTGATTTTATGCGCAGTTCAACATTGTACCGCTGTTCAGAAATATCTTTAAAAGACAGTGTGTCAACATATGTCTCCATTTCGGGATAATATACCGATCTGTAAGTACATACCGAATTGTTGAAAGTTCCCTTCTCATTTACAAGTTCTTCTTTTTCACCGAAAACGGTGCCGTTTATGTTTATGCGGAATGTTATCGGAACATCTCCCGTCCTTGACCACATTATAGAATCATATGCCGTTACAGGTTCTTTATCATCGGGAAGTATAAAATATATGCTTTTGAAATTATGTGATTTATATCCTGCTGGAACATCATTAAAATTGTTGAAATATGCCGCTATGTTTTCGGAAAAGCCGCCTTTTGAGGAATATACATCGCTGTTATGTTCCTGTTTTACGTTGTCAAATTCGTTATCGTCACTTTTAATAACATATTCAAGCGCAAGGTCGTAAAATGCGCCGCTGTCTGCATAGAACCAATCTGAAACACGGTATGTACTTTCGTAATATGCTTCTTCAAGATCTTCAGGAGAAACAGGCTGTTCCTGCGATACAAGCAGTTCATACATTGCCGTAGTATCGTAAATTCCCATGCGGCATACAGGTCTGTCTTTATATTGTGAGAATGTTAATTTAACGCAGGGATCGGAGTGAGTATGCTCCGTCGGATAAAAATTTACAGACGTCAGCGGATATCTGCTGTTATAGCTGAAATTGGGGTCGTATTCACTCCAGCCGAGATCTTGTGTGAGACTGCCTGACGCTCCGTCATTTTCTTTCATAGCCGCAAGTTCCGCAACATATTCAGGATCAAACTCCGTTATTGCTTTGGAAAGTTCGCTGAACCAACCGTTTTCATCATCTTTGTAAATGCTGATAGTATTTGAAGCAAAAGAACTGTCACGGTAATAATAAGAAATATTTGCCCTTGTCATTCCGGCTTTTTCAATAAAATTTTCAAGTTCCGACCCGAAGAAAGCGCTGTCCGTCTTTGCAGGAATATTTCCGCCCACAAAAGAAATATATCCGAAATATGGTTCCGGGTCGCTTCTATAATCTTCCATATAAGCTATGGAAGTTTCGTCCTCATTTCCCTCCATATAGTATATAAGTTTTTTATCCCCATTACGGTCGGTAACGGTTATATAGAAATCATTAGGACCTTTTAATGATTCGTCGTCATAGCTTTCATCGGCTTTTTCGGCGGAGATCTCCGATACGGGCAATGTTTCGGAAGTTTCCATCGTTCCGGAAATTTCTTCTGATACAGTCTGTATATCATCAATAAGCTGCGCATTTTCTGAATTTCCGGAACAGCCCGAAAAGGTAATTGCAGAAAATAAAATTATGGCAGGCAAAATATTTTTTTTCATTAAATGTATCCCCTTTTTATGGATCTATAATTATTTAATAGTATAGTATCATAAAAAATATTTTTTGTCAATCAACATTTAAAAAACATGCTCAAAAAGATTGATATACAGCAATTTGTTAGCATTGCTTTTTAAGAACCGAAATTTTATCTGTCACTATACTTTTCCTTATAGTAATTTTTATGCAAGACCATTTACGCCGTTGCAGATAAGTTTTGAAGTCAAAGCAATAATTTCTTCCAGCGGTATTTTTTTGCCGTCATTTACCCACTGTTTATATATTTCAATGGTGCTTTGTGAAACAAATGCTATAATTATATTCTGAACATATGGGTCAATATTTTTTTCCACACTGTCTGTACCCCATGTTTTCGACATTATCTCCTTTGTGATCTTACGGCTGATGTAGTGATAACTGCCGCTGCACATCAATTTTTCGTGAAGCTGTCCTGCACTTTCACTCACCATAAAAAATTCGCGCGTTATCTTATCCATATCACGGGGACGTTCAAGCCCCTGCGTGCGCTCGATAAAATCCTTTGCCATTTCGTTCTGCATTTCAAGCAAAAGATCGTCCAGAGAATTATAGTGCAGATAAAATGTTTTGCGGTTTATCCTTGCACGTTCCGTCAGTTCCTTTATTGTGATCTTATCGTAATCCATTTCGCAGATCATTTCTTCAAATGTACTGCGGATCGCTTCTTTTGTGCGGATAATGCGCAGATCTTCTTTTTCTTTGCCGTTCATGACCATACCTCCCGACCGTTTATATTACCTTTATTATAAACTATATATTTGCAAAAGTCAACACGCGTGTATTTTTACGCATTTTTTGTTGAATGCGGCATAAGCCGCTTTTGTTTTAAAAATGATGTGGAATTTATCCTACAAAAGGTGTATAATAAATATAAAACTTGATATTTACGGAAATGTCTTACAAGATCAATAAAAATAAGGAGGAAAAACAATGTCTGATTATTTTGGAAAAGAAACGCCGAAACTTGGATTTGGTCTTATGCGCCTGCCTAAAAAAGGTTTGCGCACCGACATCGAACAGGTGGAGAAAATGGTCGATCTGTTTATGAAAGCAGGATTTACATACTTTGACACTGCTTTTGTGTACGGCACATCTGAACAGGACATCAAAAAAGCGCTTGTAGACCGTTATCCGAGAGATTCCTATACCCTTGCCACAAAACTCAACGCATTTCTGATGTGTCATGATGAAAAAAGCGCCAAGGAACAGTTCTACAAAAGCCTTGAGCGCACAGGCGCAGGATATTTTGACTATTATCTT
Organism: uncultured Clostridia bacterium; assembly: GCA_947628405.1. Classification (GTDB taxonomy): domain Bacteria; phylum Bacillota; class Clostridia; order Oscillospirales; family Ruminococcaceae; genus RGIG8773. The sequence continues at coordinate 1,879 of CANQZR010000086.1, read as the reverse complement.
TTGCACGCTCTTATGGATCTTAATTACAAAAAATACGACAAATATCACATCTGGGATTTTGTAAAGGAGCAGAAAACAAAAGGTATTATCAAAAATTTCGGTTTTTCATTCCATTCAGGACCGGAACTTCTTGACAAACTTCTTACCGAACACCCGGAGGTGGATTTTGTTCAGCTTCAGCTTAATTATGCCGACTGGAATGATCCGACGGTAAATTCCCGTTTGAATTATGAAGTGGCAAGAAAGCACGGAAAATCCATTGTTGTAATGGAACCTGTAAAAGGCGGCAAACTGGCAGATCCGCCCAAAGAAGTCAAAAAGCTGTTTTCGGCATATGCGCCGGATATGTCTCCTGCGTCATGGGCAATTCGCTTTGTGGCGTCGCTTGACGGAATTATCACCGTTCTTTCCGGAATGTCAAACATAGCGCAAATGGAAGATAATCTTTCCTACATGAAAAATTTTCAGCCGCTTAATGAAGAGGAGCAGAAAATTATCCGTGAAGCGCAGAAGATACTCAGAAGATCTGCGGAAATTCCCTGCACCGCCTGTCACTATTGCACGGACGGCTGCCCGAAACAAATCCCCATTCCCGACATTTTTGCCGCAGCAAATTTACAGCTTGGAAACGGTCAGACTGCACAGGCAAAGGAACGCTATTCAGCCGTAGCGGAAGGACGCCGAGCTTCCGACTGTATCGGCTGCAAACAATGTGAACGCGCCTGCCCACAGCAGTTGAAAATTACGGAATTTTTAAAACAGTGTGCAGAAATGTTAGAACAATAAAGGAGAAAAAAATGATTTTAGATAGAAACGAAAACAAAGAAGTCGTTGTACTTTTAGGTGCAGGCAGTATGGGAACTGCAATTGTCCGCCGCATTGCCGCGGGGAAGAAAATACTGCTGGGCGACATCAGCGAAAAAGCTTTGGAGCGAGTATCCCATGAATTTACTTACAGCGGTTATGACGTTGAAACGCAGATCGTAAACGCTTGTGATGAACAGTCTATACGGAAATTTGCTCAAAAAGCTGCATCTCTCGGTCCTGTTATGTACTATATCCATACGGCGGGCGCATCTCCAAGTCAGGCAAGCCCCGAACATATCATAAAACTTGACCTTATCGGTACTTCCTATGCAATTGATGCTTTCGGAGAAGTAATGGCGCGTGGCGGTGCAGGTCTTATCGTTTCCAGTCAGACAGGATATATGCCTCATGCTTTAACTGCCGAAGATGAAGAAGCTCTCGCCATGACGCCCACAGCGCAGCTTGCGGCTCTCCCCTGTCTTGACGGTTCAAAAACACCAAATCCGGGAGCGGCATATATCGTTTCCAAAAGGGCAAATCAGCTCCGCGTCCGCACAGCGGCGGCTACTTCATGGGCGGACAGTGGCGCAAGAATAAACTCTATCAGTCCCGGAATTATCGTAACACCTTTGGCATATGACGAGTTCAACGCGCCCGGCAATACCTATCAGAATATGATAGACTGTTCCGCTGTGCGCCGTGCTGGAACATCGGACGAGATCGCAGCGGCAGGAGCATTTCTGCTTTCGTCCGACGCAGGATTTATAACGGGAACGGACTTGCTTATAGACGGCGGCGTTATCGCATCTTTAAAAAGCGGAAAATTTGATCTTCACATAAGATAGGAGGAAATGGAAATGTCAAAAATCCTGATAGCATACTTTTCCCACGCAGGGCAGAATTATTCTCACGGTGGGATAAAAAATCTGAAAGTCGGCAATACCGAAGTTGTGGCAAAGAAACTTCACAAAATGGTGGAAAGCGACCTCTTTTATATTGACACGGTGCAGAAATATCCCGACGATCATATGAAGAAAATTGAGATCGCAAAAAAGGAATATGAGCAGAACGC
>CANQZR010000085.1 GCA_947628405.1 uncultured Clostridia bacterium | reverse complement strand
GCCCCTTGACCCCACCAGCGCGGCTGCGCTGGACCAGCTATTGTTTTTTTTATTTTGTTCCGCTAAATTATCATTTACCGTACCAAACGCTAAAAATAATACCCATTCAAGCGCGGCTGCAATTTCCTTTAACACTTGCTTAATTATTATTTTATTGAACAGTACCATATTTTGTGTTATAATCAAATCAATATAGTATTTATCGTATGCCGCACCAGACGGCTGAAAACAAAATAATAGTTTTTTATATCTTGAAAATAATTCACGAAAGGATCGGTCAGATTGAATTTAAAACGTCTGCTTATGGTATTTCCTCTGGCAGCAGCGCTTATCCTTTCTGTTCCGTCATATATTTCGGCAGAACAGGAAACGGACAGCCATGTTGTTACCGTATACAATGAAAGGAACGGACTTCCTACAGGTGAAGCAAATGATGTGCTCCAGACCTCCGACGGATATATATGGATAGGCAGCTACGGCGGTCTGATACGATATGACGGCACCACGTTCCGCAATTTCAGCCTTGAAGGCAGACTGCCGTCATCATCTGTGCGCGCGCTTTTTGAAGATCATTCGGGACGGCTCTGGATAGGAACGAATGATGCCGGAGTATTCTGCATGGAAAACGACGTGATAGAACATATCCAGTCCCCCGACGATAAGAGCTTCCTTTGCGTAAGGGGCTTTGACGAAGGTCCTGACGGAACGATCTATGCCGCCTCAAATTCCGGAATGGCTATGATAACCGGCGGCGTGCTGATCCCATGCAATGATGAAAGAGTTCTCGGCAAAACGGTATATTCCGTAGCCGTGGACAGCCTCGGACGAGTATGGGGCGCTCTGGATTCCGGCATATGCGCCGTTGCGGCAAATAACGGAGAAATAGAGCGGATATTCACTTCGGACGAATTTTTTGACGGAGATGATGAAATATACTGCACTTCCGCCGACGGCGACGGCAATATATATCTGGGTTCGTCAGGAAATACTATGATAAAGCTGTCTTTCCCGTCGGGCAGTCTTGACCCGGCAGACATGACCGCCGAAAAGATCGTTACCGAGGGCGTTTCGACCCACAACAGCATACGTTACAGCTCAGACAGCATGATAGTCTGCGGAGGTGTTGGTGCGTGTGTTGTACACAGCGGCGGCAGAACGGTGACCCTTGGTGAAGACGACAAGGCTTCTTCGGTCAACAGCGGCTGCATAGACTATGAGGGAAATATATGGCTTGCCTCAACGAGCCGCGGCATAATAAAATATACCAAAAGCTATTTTGATTCTCCAAATCAGGCTGCCGGGCTTGATGATATAACGCTCAACGCGGTTGCCAAACAGGGCGGCATTTATTATGCTGCCGCCGACAGCGGACTTCTGGCTTTCGGTGAGGATTGGCAGCCCGTTTCAAATGCTGTTACGGAACTTTACGACGGCGTTCGCGTGCGTGACATAATGACCGACAGCAAAGGCAACCTCTGGGCAGCGGCATATTCCTACACCGACCCGGTCGTATGCTTTGGCAAAGACGGCAATATACATTCGTTCAGCGATAAGGACGGTCTTATAAATACAAGCGCAAGAACGGTCTACGAGCTTTCCGACGGCAGTATCGCCGTAGGTACTCAGGGCGGAGTAAGCATTATAAATGACGGAAAGATTATCAGGAGCTACGGCAGCGAGGACGGACTTGAAACAAGTTCCATACTGTGCCTGCTTGAAACTCCCTCCGGAAGCCTGCTTGCCGGCAGCGACGGCGGAGGCATATACGAAATAAACGGCGATACCGTTACAAATCACGGCTTTTCCAAAGGGCTTTCCGAGGGCGTTGTTCTGCGTATGCTTAAAGATACCGACGGGAACGGATATTTCATCAGTGCGGGCAGCAGCCTTTACTACTTTGAAAACGATTCATTCCGCAAAATAGATATCAAAAAAGGCGCGGGCAGCATTTTTGATTTTTATGATAAGGACGGCAAACTCTGGATCATTCAGAACAACGGCATACTTGCATTTGACAAAAAAGCAATACTTGCAGGCAGTGATGTTATCCCACAGGAATACAGCTTTGAACACGGACTCACCGGTTCTATAAACGCAAATACATGGAATATGCTTTCAGACGACGGCAGCAGGCTGTATCTTTCCACCAGAAGCGGAATAAGTATTTTTGAATTTGACTCTGTAGACAGCGTTCTGCCCAAAGGCATAATAAATGAAGTAAATGTTGACGGAAATACGCTTTTCCGCCCCGAAAAACTTTCCCTCAGCAAGGACGCAGGACGCGTTACGATAGATTTTTCCGCCCTGTCATTTACCGATACCACCAATATTGGCATATCCTATATGCTTGAAGGCTTTGACAAAGAAGAATCATTCATCTCCGGCAAAAAAAGCGAAAGCGTCAGCTATACCAATCTTCCCGGAGGAGAATATACATTCCGCCTTAAAATATTTGATCCCGAATCTCCGGACATTTTCAATGAATACGAACTGCCCGTAACAAAGACCATAAAGCTCAGCGAACGTTCATGGTTCCTGCCTGTGCTTACGGCGATCCTTATTGCAGCAAGCGTGGGGATAGCAGTGATAATATCAAGGGCAAAAATAAAAAGTATCCGCAAGCGCCAGAAAGAATACCGCCGCATAGTAGAACAGTCTCTCCAGACTTTCGCCAAAGCTATCGACGCAAAGGACGAATACACCAACGGTCATTCGCTGCGCGTTGCAAAATATTCGGCTGAACTTGCAAGACGAATGGGAAAATCCGAGCTTGAACAGGAAAACATATATTATATCGCTCTGCTGCATGATATCGGCAAGATAGGCATTCCGGACAGTATCCTTAAAAAGCCCGGAAAGCTCACCGACAGCGAGCGTGAGATAATCAAGCGTCACCCTGTTATCGGCGGCGAGATACTTAAAGATTTTACCGCGCTTGACGGTATTGCCGACGGCGCAAAATACCACCATGAACGCTATGACGGCACCGGTTACTGCGAACAGCTTGCCGGGCACGATATCCCGGAAGTTGCAAGAATAATCGGCGTTGCCGACACATATGACGCCATGAGCAGCAACAGGGTATACATAAAAGCGTTTTCAAGTGAAGCAATAGTAAAAGAACTAAAGGAATGCAGCGGCAGTCAGCTTGACCCGGATATAGTTCCCATAATGCTTGAAATGATAAGCGACGGTTTTGCTCCGATAGATCCGGCGTCATACGAAAACGACGCAGAAATAGATCTATGGACCCTGCCGGTAGAATAAAATAAAGACCCGGAACAGTATAAAGCGTTCCGGGTCTTTTATTCAGTATCGCTATTACTTTTCAAGATATTTTTGCAGAACATCAAACAGCTTTGTCATGTCGAGCGGTTTGGCAATATGATCGTTCATGCCGCTTGCAAGCGCGTTCCTTTTGTCTTCGTCAAATGCGTTTGCCGTCATGGCTACGATCGGGATATTCGCAATATCCGGATCGTCCATTGCTCTTATAGCCTTTGTGGCGTCATAACCGTTCATCACCGGCATCTGTACGTCCATAAGAATAAGGTCAACGTCGCCTTTCCTGGCTTTTTTCATTCTTTCTACCGCTTCAGTTCCGTCACACGCACATTCAACGGCAAATCCGCTTTCCGAAAGTATTTCCATTGCTATTTCGCGGTTGAGTTCGTTATCCTCTACAAGAAGCAGCTTCTTGCCTTTCAAGCCCTCGGCTGCGGCAGGTATCATATTCTCGCTGCATTCTGTATCTTCGCATATTGCGGATATAAGAGTATCCCTTAAAGTAGAAAGGAATATCGGTTTATTGCAGAACGCTGTAACGCCTGCTTCGCGTGCTTCGTGCTCAACAACGGTCCAGTCATAGGCGGTAAGGATTATTATAGGGATATCGTCTCCGACCTCGCTCCTTATCTGTCTTACAACTTCCAGTCCGCCGATATCGGGAAGATACAGATCGATTATATACGCTTTAAATTCGTCGGCAAGCTCCTTTGCCTGCTTTGCATGGAGCACCGCTTCTTTTCCGGACATTGTCCAGTCCGCTCTCAATCCGAGCTGAACGAGCATTTTTGTAACGCTGTCGCAGATGGTATAGTCGTCGTCAACAACAAGGGCTCTTGTGCCCATAAGCTCCTTGATGACTTCCACCTGCTTACGTTCGGACTGAAGCCTGAACTCAAGGTTAAGGATATATTCCGTTCCCTTGCCCTGTTCACTGTTTACCTGTATAGTACCGCCCATCATATCTATTATATTTTTTGCAATAGCCATTCCAAGACCGGTACCCTGTATGCCGCTGACGGTGGAAGTAGCTTCACGCTCGAAAGGTTCAAAAACGTGCTTGACAAATTCGGGATCCATGCCTATGCCGGTGTCCTTGACTTTTATTTCATAGGAAGCATATCCCTCAGGCGCGCCGTGGAGCTGCTTTATTATAAGCGATACCGAACCGCCCTCCGGCGTGAATTTTACCGCGTTGGACAGCAGGTTCAGCAGAACTTGATTAAGATGCAGCTTATCGCAGTATATATCCTCGTCTATTACGTCGATAGTATCAATATAGAAGTTGAGCTTTTTTGAGTGCATCTGGTTGATCAGGATATTCCTTAGGTCGTGGAGTATATCCGGCAGACTGCATTCCGTCTCTTCAATATCCACACGGCCGCTTTCGATACGGCTCATATCGAGTATATCGTTTATAAGGCTTAGCAGATGATTTCCGGAGGAAAGTATTTTTGAAAGATAATCCTTTACCCTGGGAGTATCCTCAACGTTTGCCGCCGCAAGCGTAGTATAGCCGATTATGGCGTTCATAGGCGTCCTGATATCGTGGGACATATTTGAAAGGAACATACTCTTTGCGCGTTCGGCGTTCTCGGCTTTTACAAGGCGTTCCTCAAGTATGGCTTTTTCCATGGTCACGGCGGTGTTCCTCAGCACCCATATGAAATAGGCAAGGAAAACTATTGCTTCCGCAACAGCCACAAAAATACAGATCTTTCTTATCTTGAACGCACTGGCAATGGCTTCGTGCTCCGGAACGGTAACACCTACCGTCCAGCGGTTAAGGTCTTTTGATTCTCCCAACTGATGCCACTGGGTCTCGTCTATAGGCGAATAATAGAAATAAAGATATTCACCCTGAGATTCCGAATATATCTGGGTATAACCAGATTTTCCGTCAAGGATCTCCTGTATCGCAGTATCAATATCCGTTGCTCCCTTGAACTTTTTGCCGTAAAGATCCTTTACAGAACCAAGCTTCTGACCCACATGGAGGGTATCCATAATGTAATCGCCGTTGTGCCTGTCAATGAGAAAGAAACGCGCTTTGCCGTTGTAAAGGCTGCTAAGGTTGAGCGAGCCCGGAAAATCATCAAGATCTGTCTTTGCATAAAGCAGAGCAATATTATTTCCGTCCTTTACTACAGGTACATAATGCCTCAGAACAAATGAATTTTCATCATCAAGGCTGACGGTACGGTCGGTGATATGTTCGCCCAGCTTTATTTCTTCATAAAAATCTATTTTGCCTTCAGTGTCTATATCCAAAGTATTTCCCTTTGAAGAAATAAGCGAATTGTCCGGCAGAAGAAGGTATATACTCTTTGCCGTAGTCATAGGGGCAAAGTTAGCCATGATATTTTGCAGGGTATCCTTGTTGCCTGTATTCTCCTGAGACGCTATTATCTCGGCAAGAGCGTTCAGAATTGTGCTGTCACGGGCAAGTTTGCTGCTGATATCGTCAGTAGCCGTGCTTGCGGATTCAGCCATACGTTCAAGGCTGCGGTTGACGGTTATCCTGTTTATTATTACATATGTAACTATCGAAATAGTGATTATCACAGCCATTACGATTATGGTAGCAACTATATTTTTTTCTCTCAGCCTGCTTTTTTTCAGATTAGTATTTTCCATTATATCAAGACCCCCTCTGAATCGTAAAATCATACGGCACAATGCTTATTATCAATATAAAATTATTCTTCCTCATTATATATTATATAATGCAGAACAAGTTTTGTCAAGCAAAAAGCCGGATCTCAGCCGTTCTTCCGTAATATGGCGGCGCATATGCAATTGTTTGACGTCTGCCACTTGATTTCGCATAAAAAAAGTGGTATAATCAGCATTGTATATATATCAAAATAATTTATCCGAAAGGACGGTATCCAAAATGACAGTAAAACCTAAGATCCGCGGATTTATATGCACGACCGCTCACCCGGACGGATGCAGAGCAATAGTAAGCTCGCAGATCGGATATGTTAAAAAAGCAGGAAAAATAAACGGTCCTAAAAAAGTTCTCGTTATAGGCGCTTCAATGGGTTACGGTCTTGCTTCAAGAATAGCCGCCGCTTACGGCTGCGGCGCGGCAACTATAGGCGTTATTTTTGATAAGCCCGGCAGCGAGACGAAAACCGCTTCCGCCGGTTGGTACAACACCGCCGCTTTTGAAGAATTTGCCCATGCGGACGGTCTTTATGCCAAGACCATAAACGGCGACGCTTTTTCTTCCGGAATAAAAGAACAGGTGATCGAGCTTATCAAAAAAGATCTCGGCAAGGTAGATATGGTCGTCTACAGCCTTGCAGCCCCAAGACGGACTACTTCCGACGGAACGGTCTACAGCTCCGTCCTTAAAACCACCGGCATGGAATTTACAAATAAGACTATAGACGTAAGATCCGGCGAAATATCCGAAGCCACTATTTCACCCGCTTCGGAAGAAGAAATATTTGCCACCGTAAAGGTAATGGGCGGCGAGGACTGGAAAGAATGGATAGGCGCTCTCCGATCGGCAGACGCTATCGAGGACGGCGCAGTGACCGTTGCATATTCCTATATCGGACCGGAAATGACCCACCCCATATACAAGGACGGCTCTATAGGCAGGGCAAAGGATAACCTTGCAGCCACCGCAAAAGAGATAACCAAATCTATCGACGGCGTAAACGCTTATGTGTCGGTGAATAAAGCCCTTGTTACCCAGTCGAGCGCGGCAATACCCATAGTTCCGCTGTATATTTCTATTCTTTATAAGGTCATGAAAGATATGGGGCTTCATGAGGGCTGCATTGAACAGATGTACCGTCTGCTTGCGGAAAAGATATACGGCGGTCAGATCAAAACGGATGAAAACGGTCTTATCCGTCTGGACGACCTTGAAATGCGTGAAGATGTTCAGAAAAAAGTCGGAGAAATATGGAACAGCATTTCCTCCGGAAATATATCCGAATGTGCCGACCTTGACGGCTACCGCAGGGATTTCAACAGGCTTTTCGGCTTTGACGCCGATGGCATTGATTACGAAGCCGACACGGATACCGCCGTTGATATTCCCAGCCTGACATAACGCCATGAACGGGATAAATAAAATAATGTTCGTCTGCCACGGAAACATCTGCCGCTCCCCTATGGCGGAATTTATCATGAAAAAGCTGATCCGCGAGCGGCTTCCCGGCGAAGATATCCTTGTACGTTCTTCCGCAACAAGCACCGAGGAGATAGGAAATCCCGTATATCCTCCTGCCAGAGCCGAACTGAACAGGCACGGCATTTCCTGCGGCGGAAAATATGCCGTTCAGCTTAAAAAAGATGATTATGACGGATATGATCTTTTTATTGTGATGGACGGAAATAATCTGCGGAATATAAAACGGATATTTCCCGATGATCCGCAGAACAAAATACACAAGCTGCTTGAATTTGCAGGCAGACCGGACGACGTTGACGATCCATGGTACACGCGCGATTTCAAAAAGGCGTATGATGATATCCTTGAAGGCTGCACCGGTCTTGTTGAACATATTGCAGAAAAAAATTTATAATACAAAGCCTCCGCTTTGATGCGGAGGCTTTTTCGTTAAGCGTTTGTACTGCTTATCTGGGTTATTACAAGATGCGCCGAAACGGGCTGACTTCCGCCGGCATTTTCATTTATCTCAAGAGAAGAAGAATTTCCGGCAGGATTCCTTACCGTAAGAACAGAGCTTTCAGTAACATTTACAAGCGCTGTGCCTACTATCTGTGAATTGCCTCCGGTGCGTCCCACAACGGTATAGCCAAGTTCCTGACCGTTCAGCGTAAGAACGAGCTGACCGGATCCCGTAACGCTTACCTGGAACATTACCATATAAACGCCCGGTTCGGAAAGCGTAAAGGAACTGCTGCTGGCTCTGGTCACGGCAGTTCCTGCGGCAGGACCGTTCTGTGGGAACTCTACGTCTTCGCCGTCATTGATAGGGTCAACATTATCCCCGGGCATAAGAGCATAAAAATCGGCAAAATTAAGGATCTGTCCGGTCTCGCCCTGTGGGCCTTGCGGACCTGTTGCGCCTGCCGGTCCTTGTTCACCCTGTGGACCTTGCGGACCTGTTGGACCTGCCGGTCCTTG
>CANQZR010000084.1 GCA_947628405.1 uncultured Clostridia bacterium | reverse complement strand
GTGCAAGCAGCCTTAACGGCTCGTCCTTATGATTTTCCGCCTTATCGAGAGGATATTCCATATCTTTCGGGAAATACGGCACGCCGCCAAGTTTTGTTTCAAAAACGCTGAGGTTTTCCGCACGTTTAGGTTCAAATTTCAAAACAGGCAGCGGCGGAAATTTTTTGTCTAACTTTTGTATAACTTTTTCTGCAGCTTCAGCGGGATCGCCTTTGCCCGAAAGTTTATTTGCGATATTATCCAAAAATCCCATAATTTTATTTTTCCCCTTCCATATGATTTACCATACTTGCGAAATATCCCGCTCCGAAGCCGTTGTCGATATTTACAACGGCAACTCCGCTGGCGCAGGAATTCAGCATTGACAAAAGTGCGGAAAGTCCGCCGAAAGACGCGCCGTAACCAACGCTTGTGGGAACGGCTATCACCGGGCAGTCCGCAAGACCGCCTATAACGCTTGCGAGAGCGCCCTCCATTCCGGCAATGGCGATTATAACGCTTGCGTTCATGATAGTTTCCTTGTGGGAAAGCAGCCTGTGAAGCCCGGAAACGCCTACGTCGTAAAGCCGTTCAACGGAATTTCCCAGAAATTCGGCGGTAAGAGCCGCTTCCTCCGCAACGGGGATATCGCTTGTTCCGCCCGTGCAGACGGCAATTTTCCCGATACCGTCGGCAGGGGGCAGCTTTCCGCAGAACGCCAGCCGGGCATTCTTGTTGAAAGATATATCATGAACTGCGGAAATTTTTTCCGCAGTTTCCTCGGTGATACGCGTGATAAGGATACGCTCCTGACCGTTTTTCTTCATTGAATCAATTATTCCTGCGATCTGCTCCGGAGTTTTACCCGCTCCGTAGATGACCTCCGGAACGCCCTGACGGATCTTTCTGTGCAGATCCACTTTTGCAAATCCGATGTCATCAAACGGAGCGGACCGTAACTTCAGGAGCGCCTGTTCCACCGTAAGAGAACCGTCGCGGACGGCTTCAAGAACGTGTTTTGTATCTGTTTCCATTAGTTTTTCCTTTTGAATAACGCATTTTTCACAACATTTTTAGGGTCTTTTATCAGCAGCACCGCAAGCCAGATCACAAGCCCCAGCGCTGCTGCCGAAAGCCCCAGAAAAGTATCATTCAGCATATCGGCAGGGGAGGGCGTGAAATATTCCGCTTTCAGTTCTAAAGATCCATACACCGCGTCAACGAGCCACATAAGCGACGCTCCCCAGTAGATAAGACAGAGGGTGCCCAGCTTCATTTCTTCGCGCGAATCGGTCTTGTACCAGACTGCGGTACATATCGCTGCTGCAAATACCGTAATAAGCAGAGTCATGCCGTTTCCTCCGGCGGCTGTTCTTTCAGCGCCTTTTTCTCCATTGCGGAGGTAATACCTACCATGGCGAGCCATACTGCCGTTACGATAATGGACATACCTACTCCCACGGTAGCCATTTCGTTAAGCATTGCAGAAGTATCCGCAGCGTTTGAAGCCGCCGTCAGGAATGGGAACCAAGGAACTATCTCTCCGTGCCAGATATGCTCAAAAACAAGCAGACCGCTGCCGCCCCAGAGCATATTGTTCAGCCATTTCAGTTTACGGGAAAAAGGCATTTTTTCCATGCTGCCGGTATCTTCCGCACAGTTTAAATCCTGAATGGTCTTTTCCTCTTTGGATTCGACCACCTTTGCTGTGATCGTGGTGATGATCGCTTCGGTCATAGGAACTAATATGCAAGCCATAAAATTTTCCTCCTTGATGATTTAATAATCAAAGCAAACTTTTCGGGTCATAGGAAGGCTTTTTATAAAGGGTGTCCTTTTTGCCTTCGATATCCTTTGCAAAAACGTCCTGCCATTCTTCGGCGGTAAAATCTTCGATCCCTACGGTAATGTGGGAATCTCCGCAGCCGAGCGCCTCGCAAAGTGCGGCTGTGAGCTTTTTGGCAGCTTCCTGTTTTTGTTCTTCCGTGCGTCCTTTTAACATTTTTACCGAAATGTGGGGCATAACGATCTCTCCTTTAAAATTATTAAAGCGGCGGCATATGCCGCCGGGATTTACTTTTTCCTTTTCTTGATCTCTTCAGCGTTTTTTATGCAGATGACTTCATCAAAAAGGCACTGGTATCTTGGGGGAATAAGTTTGTTTTTATGAGCTTTTCCGAAAAACCACATTTTAAAATGGCAGTCGTTCTTGATCGCGTCGAAAAATGTGTGCATATGGCTTATCTGCCTTACTTCAAATCCGAGAAATTCTTTCATAGAGGCGGGAGGCTCATGGGTTATTATGTAATCGGCAGAATTGCCGTTTTCGTTCATTACCCTTATGCCCTGCTTGACTTCGTCGGTAGTAGGCAGTTCGGCTTCCCACCATGTTTTGGATTCCCGTCTGATGTCGATCTCCTTGGTCTGACCTCCGCCGAAAGCAAAGAATTTGTATCCCTGCAGGTCGAACATATTTCCGCGCTTCATATGCATCAGCCTGCCGGAAATAACGTTGACCTTTCCGCCGCAGAAATCGGTTTCGGGGTACTGTTCCAGAAGATCGTAATTTTCATGGCAGCCTTCAACGAACAGCGTATAGAAGCGTTTTTTCCCTATGCGTTTAAGTATGCGCTTTTCTTTACGCGAGCCGTTCCAAATAAATCCGAAATCTCCGCAGACTATAAGAAAATCGCCTTTTTTCAGTTTTTTGATATTTTTATCATTAAAGCGGCTGTAATCGCCGTGCATATCTCCGGTAACGCAGATCAAAACAATTTCCTCCGCAGATAAGATTCAATACATCCGTATTGTTGGGTTTACATAACAATTATACCACATTCTTCCGGAAAGGTCAAGTTTTTCATTAAACGGTCTGACCGTTCCGGAGACGGCGCGGACGGTGTTTTCCGCCCGGCGCGGCGCTTATTCGTCAAGCTTCAGGACTGCCATGAAGGCTTCCTGAGGAACTTCAACGGTGCCGAGTTTCCTCATGCGCTTTTTGCCCTCTTTTTGCTTTTCAAGAAGTTTTTTCTTTCTGGTGATATCGCCGCCGTAGCATTTGGCAAGCACGTCCTTGCGCATGGCTTTTACTGTTTCTCTGGCAATTATTTTTCCGCCTATGGCAGCCTGTATAGGCACTTCAAAAAGCTGTCTGGGGATATTGTCTTTCAGCTTTTCGGCGATCTTTCTTGCTCTTGGGTAAGCGTTGTCGGCATGGACGATAAACGAGAGCGCGTCAACGACTTCTCCGTTCAGCATGATATCAAGTTTTACCAGCTTTGAGGGAGCGTAGCCCATAAGCTCGTAGTCAAATGAAGCATAGCCTTTTGTGCGTGATTTGAGCGCGTCGAAAAAGTCATATATTATCTCGTTCAGCGGAAGTTCATAGTGAAGTTCCACACGGGTCTCGTCAAGATAACTCATATTCTTGAATATGCCGCGCCTGTTCTGGCAAAGCTCCATGATATTTCCCACAAAGTCGCTGGGAGAAAGTATCGAAGCCTTTACCATAGGTTCTTCCGCAGAAGCAATGTTTGCCGGATCGGGATAATTCGTAGGATTGTCTATATAAACGGTCTCGCCGTTGGTCAGGTTTACTTTGTAGATCACCGACGGCGCCGTTGTGACAAGATCGAGATTGTATTCCCGTTCAAGACGTTCCTGTATTATCTCCATATGGAGAAGCCCGAGAAATCCGCAGCGGAATCCGAAGCCCAGTGCAACGGAAGTTTCCGGCTCGAACGAAAGGGAAGCGTCGTTGAGCTGAAGTTTTTCCAGCGCGTCGCGCAGATCGCCGTACCGCGCGCCGTCCGCAGGATAAATTCCGCTGAATACCATAGGATTGACTTCACGGTATCCGGGAAGAGCGCTTTCACAGGGAAATTCCGCATTCGTTACGGTATCTCCGACCTTTGTGTCGCCTATTGATTTTATTGAAGCGGTGATATATCCTACCTCTCCGGCTTTTAGAGAACCGGCGTTTACAAGTTCCATAGCGCCCATGTAGCCTGCCTCGGTAACGGTAAATTCCGCGCCGGTCGCCATAAGGCGTATGGTCTGACCGACCTTTACTTCGCCGTCAATGACCCGGACGTAAATAATAACTCCCTTGTAGCTGTCGTAAAAGCAGTCGAAAATAAGCGCTTTCAGCGGCTTTGAGATATCTCCTTTCGGGCAGGGGATATCGGTGACTATCTTTTCAAGAACGGATCCGATGTTTATTCCCATTTTGGCGGATATCTTCGGGGCGTCGTCTGCCGGTATGCCTATAACGTTTTCAATTTCATCACATACCCGTTCAGGATCTGCTGACGGCAGATCTATCTTGTTTATCACCGGCATTACTTCAAGGTCGTTCTCAATGGCAAGATATGTGTTTGCAAGGGTCTGCGCCTCTATTCCCTGAGAAGCGTCGACCACAAGCACGGCGCCCTCGCACGCCACCAGCGAACGGGATACTTCATAGTTGAAATCCACATGGCCCGGAGTGTCGATAAGGTTGAAAACATAGTCTTGCCCGTCATTTGAATGATAATTCAGCCTTACGGCACGGGCTTTTATGGTTATGCCTCTTTCGCGCTCGATATCCATATTATCGAGCAGCTGTTCTTCCATATCCCGTTTTGCAACGGTAGAAGTCAGTTCAAGGATACGGTCGGCAAGGGTGGATTTTCCGTGATCTATGTGAGCTATTATGCAGAAATTGCGTATATTTTCCTGATCGTATGACAAACAAACACTTCCTTTAAAAACAATGCGCACCTGAATATCGGCTCGTGCCGCACCGGCGCTGTGTTAATTATACCATATCAAAGAAATTTTGTAAAGATTTTTCTGCGCAGCCGTACAGAGGGAAAATTTTATTCAGGAATTTTTAAAATACTATTCCATTTGCAAGGAAAATGTGGTATACTAAATATGAAATACTGAAAGGAGAGCTTCCTTTTTCCGGAAGCGGTTGCTATTATGAAAACTTTATGGCGCAGTTTGTTTATCGCAGCGGTATCTCTCGGCGGAGTGGCGTTTGTCCGCATGATCGCCGAGATCTTTAAAAAAGAAAATAAAAAATATATCGACATCTGAATGATGCCGTAACCGGAGTTGTAACATTCTATGAATAAATATCAGAAGCTGGCAGGCAATACGCTGATCTTTGCGATCGGCAGCTTCGGGGCAAAATTTCTGAGTTTTTTCCTGATAAGGCTTTATACCGGCTGCCTTAATACCGATGAATACAGCACCGCCGATCTTCTCTATCAGACGGTGAACGTACTTTATCCCATAGTTACCCTTAGCATGGCTGACGCGATCATCCGCTTCGGAATGGTGAAAAGCTATGACAGCCGTTCCGTTTATACCACGGCGATAGTTTCCACGGTAATGGGACTTGCGGTCTTTGCGCTGCTTTCTCCGCTGTTCAACCTGTCGGGAATGTACAAGGGATATTCTTTTTTGCTGTATGTGTACTGTTATTTTTCCTGCTTCAGGCAGCTGGCGTCAAACTTTGTGCGTGCAAAGGGATATGTAAAGCTGTTTGCGGCGGACGGCATATTATCTACACTGACGATAGTGATATGCAACGTAATATTCCTTGTGTTCCTTAAAATGGGAATAACGGGATATATCCTGTCAATAATAGTTTCCGACGCGCTTTCGTTTACAGGGCTTACTCTGATCGCCGGACTGCATAAATATCTCGATATAAAATACTTTACCAAGAATATTTTCAAGGAAATGCTCAGGTATTCGGCTCCGCTGATACCGGCATATGTGCTGTGGTGGGTAACGTCGGCTTCGGACAGGTGGTTCGTGATATCACTGAGGGGCGAAGCGGAAAACGGCATATATAGTGCGGCTTACAAGATACCGTCCCTGCTGATGATGTTCACAACGCTTTTCTTTCAGGCATGGCAGATGTCCGCTATAGAAAACCGCAACGACGCCGGACTGACTAAATTCTACAGCAAGGTCTACGGCGCATACAGTTCGCTGCTGGCAACGGCTGCGGCAGGGATAATTATGCTTGTAAAGCCGCTTACATACCTGCTGGTGGACAACGATCCCGAAAAGAATTATGTTTTCGGATATCACTATACGCCGATACTGGTAATAGCAATGGTTTTCCAGTGCCTTTGCCAGTTCACCTCAAGCGTTTACAACGTAAAGAAGAAAACCGTGAACGCCATGCTCACAAGTCTTATCGCCGCAGTGGTGAACGTTATACTTAATTTCCTTTTCATACCGAAATGGGGCGCTTACGGCGCGGCAGCCGCAACGGCGGCGGCTTATGCTTCCTGTTTTGCGGTAAGGATATTTGATGTGACGAACCTTATAAAATTCAAAGCCGGTCATATCAGAATGTTTATAAATGTATTGCTGATATGCGTTATGGCAGTTATTGCAATAACCGAACCCAAGCTCGTTTACCTGTGGCTGATACTGCTTTTCCTGCTTACTGCGGCTTTCAACGCAGGAGCGGTGATAAGCACATTCAAAAAGATACTTGAACGCAAAAATGCATCAAATTCGTAAGGAGAGATATTATGGGAATCAGATTCAAGGAGTTTCACAAGGATTATGAAAGATGGGCATGGCAGATAAATGATAACATTTCCTATCATGAAGATATAAAAATGTTTTCGCTTACTGCCGGAGATACAAGCTATGTTCTGGGAGTTCTGGACGACGGCTATATCATTCACGGATATTTCGGAAAGAAAATTCCCGACGACGACCTTACATATCTTCTCCGCCTTACGGAAAACCCATGGACCCTTAAAACAAATATGCGCGACAAGGGAACATTCATGGACGCCACTGCTTTTGAATATCCCTGCCACGGAACGGGAGACTACAGAGAGCCTTGCCTTATGGTAATGGACAACGAGGGAATGACCACCTGTGACATTCGCTATGTTTCACATAGAATTTACAAGGGCAAGCCTGCTCTTGAAGGGCTTCCGGCAACATTTGCGGGTGAGGACGAAGCTGAAACTCTTGAAATAAATTGTATCGACAAGCATACCGGGCTTGAAGCCGTTCTTATCTACACGGCTTTTGAGGATCTGAACGTTATCACAAGAAGCGTTCGCCTTAAAAACAGCGGAAGCGCTCCTTTGAACGTAAAGCGTGTGCTTTCTGCCTGTGTTGACTTTGACAATGACGGCTACGACCTTATCACCCTGAACGGCAGCTGGGCAAGAGAACGCGTTCTCGAACGTTCAAAACTTCACCACGGCAAACAGGGCGTTGATTCCGTCAAGGGCGAATCTTCCCACCAGAACAATCCGTTCATGGCGCTGGTATCACATAATGCAGACGAGGATATGGGCGAAGCATACGGCTTTAACTTTGTTTACAGCGGAAACTTTTTCGCTCAGGCGGAAGTTACTCAGCATAAATACACCCGTGCGGTAATGGGGATAAATCCTTTCGATTTCAACTGGCTTCTTGAACCGGGCGAAACTTTCACCGCGCCGGAAGCGGTAATGGTCTACTCCTGCGAGGGTATCGGCGGAATGTCAAGGACTTTCCACGATCTGTACCGTCAGCACCTTATCCGCGGAGAATACAAGGACAAGCGCCGTCCTATCCTTATAAACAACTGGGAAGCCACATACTTCAATTTTGATACCGAAAAGCTGATAAACATTGCAAAACAGGCTTCAAAACTGGGCATAGAAATGCTTGTTATGGACGACGGCTGGTTTGGTCACAGGGATTCGGATAACAGTTCCCTCGGCGACTGGTTCGTTTACGAAAAGAAATTAAAAGGCGGTCTTAAATACCTTGTTGACGAGGTAAACAAGCTGGGAATGAAATTCGGCATCTGGTTCGAGCCGGAAATGATCTCCCCTGACAGCGAGCTTTACAAGGCTCACCCCGAATGGGCGATACAGGTGCGCGGACGTGAGCTTACCATGTCCCGTGAGCAGTATGTGCTTGACTATTCAAACAAGGAAGTCCGGGACTATATCTACGGCATGATGAAAAATATCCTTGACAGCGCAAATATCGAGTATATAAAATGGGATATGAACCGTCAGCTTACCGAAGTCGGCTCAACATCTCTGCCGAAAGAACGTCAGCGCGAGTTATGGCACAGGTATGTTCTGGGTGTTTATGACCTGATGAACAGGCTTACCACCGATTATCCGCACCTTCTTCTTGAAAACTGTTCCGGCGGCGGAGCAAGATTTGATCCGGGTATGCTTTACTATTCGCCGCAGATATGGTGTTCGGACGATACGGACGCTATAGAACGCCTTAAAATACAGCACGGAACTTCAATATGTTATCCTGCTTCTGCAATGGGCGCGCACGTTTCCGACTGTCCCAACCACACGGTAGGACGTTCAACACCGTTCTCCACAAGAGGAAATGTTGCAATGGTTGGTACTTTCGGATATGAGCTTGACATAACAAAGATCTCTCAGGAGGACAGGGACGCTATCCCGGCTCAGATAGAGGCGTTCAACAGGTATAATCCTATCGTAAGAACGGGAGATCAGTACCGCATAGGAAATATTTTTGAGGACAATATGTGGGACGCATGGATATTTGTGGCAAAGGACAAGTCCGAAGCGGTGTTCACATTTGTTCAGGTCCTTGGAAGACCGAATTACCGCAACAGGCGGATAAAATTAAAAGGGCTTGATCCGGACGCCATGTACAAAAACATGACGAGCGGTGAGGTCCACAGCGGTACAGCGCTGATGAATG
>CANQZR010000083.1 GCA_947628405.1 uncultured Clostridia bacterium | reverse complement strand
GTCTGCGGACGGCGACAAGGGGCTTTGCCCCTTGACCCCACCAGCGCGGCTGCGCTGGACCAGCTATTGTTTTTTTTTATTTTGTTCCGCTAAATTATCATTTATCTATAAATATAAACAGGAAAGAAGTGATACCGTGCCAAGATTTTTTACCGATCAGCCTGCCGGAGACTATATCAGGGTGACCGGCAGCGATGCCCGACATATAGGTTTTTCCCTGCGCATGAAAGCAGGTGAAAAAATAACTTTCTGCCATAACGGCACAGACTATCACACCGTTATAGAATCTTTTACGGAAAGCGAAGTCCTTTGCCGGGTGGAAAGCTCCGAGCCGTCGCGTTCAGAACCGTCGGTTTTTATGACGCTTTATCAGGCTTTTCCCAAGCAGGACAAGCTGGAATCAATAATACAGAAAACCACCGAACTGGGAGTTTCCCGTATAGTTCCGTTTATTTCGGCAAGATGCGTTTCACGTCCTGACGAAAGATCATATGCAAAAAAGCTGGAACGTTTCCGCAGGATAGCCGAGGAAGCCTCAAAGCAGTCGGGAAGAGGGATAATTCCCGAAATAGCAGAGCTTATGACTTTTGAAAAAGCTCTTGACGACATGAAAAAAAGTGATGTAAAACTGTTCTGCTATGAAAACGGCGGTGAAAGGCTCGGAAATATACATCTTCCCACAAACGGGACTATATCGGTCATGATAGGCTCAGAGGGCGGATTTGAGCGTGACGAAGCCGAACGTGCAGAAGCAGCCGGTGCGGTAAATATATGGCTCGGTGAACGCATACTTCGCTGTGAGACCTGTCCTGTTGCGGTAGCTGCCGTAATAATGTCGCTTACCGGGAATATGTAACATTCAGCAAAACGCTTTTTATTGTACAAAAGCCTGCGGCGCCGCAAACGGCATCACAGGCTTTTATCATGCATATAAATTTTCCCGTATCTTTTTGGTGAGCTTTTTTACTTCGTCATAAAGTTCTCCGCAGTCCTTGTACTGCGGAAAATCCTTTGCAAATTCTTCGGCGCGTTCATACATATCCAGTCTTATCAGCGATTTTACAATACAGATATCTATAAACCTGCACTTGCTGTCTCCCATTTTAACGATTATCTCAACAGCGTTCTCATACCTGCCGCTGATATGTTCGTGAATGGCAAGACTTCTTTTCATTGCCTCGCTGTGTTCCCCGAGAACGACGTCGTTATATGTTTTGTAAAGCTCGTCGGCGGCTTTAAATTCATTCTGTACGAATTTGCAGAATATCATATTGCTGATAAGGTTGCCGTGCAGAGATCTGTCAAGATCTTTAAGTTCGATCTTCTCAAATACAGAATATGATTCGGTAAGCTTTCCTCTTATCAGCAGCGCATTTGCAAGGTAATTCCTGCCGACGGCAATATCTTTTTTATGCCCGGCTTTTTCAAGTTCTTCTTTAAGCGTGTCTATATAATTGTCCGTAAAGCCTTCCGAAGCAAGTATCTCCGCCGCTCTGCGGAATTTTGTCCGTTTTTTGAATATGCTCATTTCTTCTTTTTCCTGCCGAATCTTATTTTTATTACCGCGCTTACAATGCTGTCAGCCGCAAGAAGTATCCCGATAACAAGTTCTATCATCTTTGTCAGAACAGATACTTTCATTATTATTGAAAAGTAGACCATTATTATGGCAAATATGAACAGCACAACTATCTTTATCCAGTTCAGTACATAGGAGGCATATTCCGATACCTCCGCAGACTTTCTTACAAATACCCCTATCATGGCAATAGCATCAAATACGACTATCAAAAAAAGCATTACAAACAGCAAGCCAAAAGCATAACCTACTTCCGCAAACATGGTCATCACCCTTTTTATTGAATAGTATAAACGACCTCTACCGCTTTTATAAGCTGTGTATCGTCCGTAAGCTGCCTGTCCTCCGGAATGGTAAGAAGATCCACTTCCGCAGGGAGCGCAACTTCAAAATCCGGTTTTACGCCTATGCCGTTATAATCTCCGCTGTTTTTCGTCTGAAGCGTTGCTACCGTTATTTTTACGGCTGCACCTCCGGACAGCTTATGCGTTTTCTGCATAACGCCCTTGCCGTATGTAGATGTTCCCACTATCAGAGCGTTGGCTTCATCACGCAGAGCAAAAGCAAACAGTTCCGAACAGGAAGCTGTGTTTCCGTTTACAAGCACTACCATAGGTATCTTTATTTTTTCCGCTTCGGTAGTATGTACTATCACCTCGGAGGAATCCTTATAATACGCCGTAACTATATCTCCGTCGCCCAGAAGAACATCAAGAGTTCCCTCAAGAGAATCCGTTATACCCCCAAGGTTGTTCCTCAGGTCAAAAACAGCCGCTTCGGCGCCCTCTCCTATAAGTCTGCTCATAATGCTCCTGAACTGATCGGGAGTTTTTTCATTGAATGTGGATATTTTTACATATGCTATATTGTCCTCGATAATACGTCCGGTCACGGAAATTATCTCCGTTCTTTCGGCAACTATATCCACCGAAAAGAACTCGGATATCCCTTCGCCGTTTATTCTTTTTATGTGCAGCTTTATTTTTGTTCCTTCTTCGCAGTTGAAAAGAGATACGGCTTCGTCATATCCGTTTTCATAAGCGATGACGTCAGTGTCGTTCACGGCTGTTATGATATCTCCGACTGCAAGTCCCACCTTATCGGCAGCCGAACCTGCGTCGATATTGGTGATCCTGATATATCCGCTTTCTTCCCTGTCCCAATCAAAACCGAATCCTACCGTAATGCCGGACTCTTTCTGCGTCTGCTGGGCATATTCCTCGGCGGAATAATACTTTGCGAACCGGTCGTCAAGACCTGAAATATAGCCGCTCATTATACTGTCGGTGAGCTTGTCTTCATCTATCTCGCTGAAAAAATTCGCCCTTACATAGCTGTCCATCTCGGAAAGTTTTGCATAGATACTTTCCCTTTCTGAAACATTGCGCACCTTGGAATTGAAAACATTCAGCGAAAAATTATATGTAATAATGAATGTCACCGCAGCTGCAAGCGCCATAAGACCTATGGCGATCCCCAAAGAAATTTTCTTGTTCATACTACCTTGCTCTTATGAGCAGCCTCCATAAAATTTTAATTATTGATGTTAACATAATTGAGAGGATCCGTATGCTGACCGTTGACGCGGACTTCAAAATGACAATGATTTCCATATGCATATCCGGTACAGCCTATGTATGCAATGGTCTGTCCTTGCGCGACAGTATCTCCCACGCTTACAGCAACGCTGTTGTTGTGGGCGTAAAGGGTGGAAATACCGTTGCCGTGGTCGATAATAACACAGTTTCCGTAGCCGTTGCCCTTATCCCCCGCCTGAATTACAGTACCTCCGGCGGAAGCTACCACCGGTTCTCCCGCACAGCCGGGCTTGTTGATGTCGATACCTTTATGAAAATCGCTTGCTCCGCCTTCCTCGTCGATAGTTCTGTATCCGTAAGTATCGGTCATGTTGCGCACCGTAGGAACGGGCCATATGAATCCCGTATCGGAATAGGAAGTGAAAACAGGTTCAGAGCTGTCTTCGGCAACATATGTCTGTCCTGCTGCCTCGGCTTCTTTTTTCTTGCGTTCCTCTTCTTCCTTACGGCGCTGTTCCTCTTCCTGACGTTTCTTTTCCGCTTCTTTCTGAAGTCTTACGATCTCCTCCTGCAATTCTTTTTCGACCTGATCCTGCTCGTCGGCGATCTCCTTTGCGCGGTTCTTGTAGTCGTCGATCTTGTTCTGCTGCATCTGTTTTGTCTCGGCATGATTGTTGTATGTTTCACGAAGTTCGTTATAATACTGTTCTTCCTCAGCCTTTTTCGTTTCCATTTTCTCAAGTTCGCCGTTAAGCGCAGTCCTGGTCGTTTCAAGGTCGGCTATCTGCTCGTGAAGTGAATCTATAAGATCGTTGTCATGCTTTGAAACTCTTTCAACAAATTCCATTCTTGCCAGCATATCATAAAAATCCGTCGAGCCTGCTATAACGGAAGCCATGCTGTCGTTGCCGGACATATACAATGCACGCAGACGCTTGCCGAACTGTTCTATATCCTCGTCAACGTTTGCTTCCTTGACCGATATCTCTTCCTCAAGCCGGGCTATATCCTCTTCCAGTACATCTATCTGCTGCTGGATATTTTCTACCTGCTCCTCCTGTATCTTCATCTTGTTATCGTATTCTTCAAGATATTTGTCCGTTTCGTCAGCTTTTCCCTCATATTCGGAAAGCAGCGCTTCAACGTCCTTTTTCTCCTGTTCAAGTTCGGATTGTTTTGATTCAAGCTCAGACATAGTATCTGCCGTTACCGTTTCTCCCGAAAGGATACAGGTAAGCGAAAGCACCGACGCAATGCCCAGCGATATTATCTTTTTTGATAATTTTTTCATGACAGATCCCTTTCCATATGCGGTCACACTTTAAGATATTTTCTTGTGCTCATTACCGTTCCCAGCGCGCCTATTACCGTTCCTACGACTAAATATCCTGCCGAAAGCTGCCATATAACGCTTTTAAGGGGGATAAATCCGTTTATCGACATTATCGACCATAGCGTCATATCCTGTGAAAGCATCTTTACCAGTTCGGAATATCCGAGAGCCGTAACTGCTGCGGCTGTGATGCCTGCAAGTATGCCTATGAACATTCCCTCAACAAAGAACGGAACTTTTATAAATGTATTAGTCGCGCCGACCAGTTTCATAATGGCTATCTCGCGCTTGCGGATATCAACGCTTGCCCTTGACGCGTTAGAGATTATTACCAGTGAAACAACTACCAGCGCCGCCAGAACAACTGCGGAAATTATTCCTATAAAGCTCTTTAGCCCTGTAAGGATATTTATGAAATCCGTAGGTGATTTTATGGAATCTATACCGTCCATTTTGTTTATTTCCATAAGAGTGCCGCTGATCTTTTCAATATCCGCGATCCTTATGCGGAAAGCGTCCGGCAGAGGATTGTCCTCAACATATCCGAAAAGGTCGTCGGCATTTTCCATGCTTGCTTTCATATCCTCCAGCGCTTCTTCCTTGGAATAGAATACAACACTGCTGACATTATCCATATCGTTAAGCGTGTTCTGCATTGCGGCGATCTGGCTTTCGCTCACATCTTCAAGGAAAATGACCACTTCATTTTTATTTTCTATACCGCCTACGAACTGGTTTATATTCGCGATGAAAAGCATCATGAATCCGACCAGCAGCAGCGATACCATAAGTACACAGAAAGACGCCACCGACATTATTCGGTTCGTCCATATATTTTTCATTCCCTGCTTGAACAGGTAATTCATACTGCTTATCTTCATAGATATGTAATACTCCTTATTCCGTATAGCCGATATAATCGTCGAAAGTTATCCTTCCGTTTTCGATATTTATAGTTCTTCCTCCGAAACGGCGGACAAGTTCGTGTTCATGGGTGACCATCATTACCGTTGTTCCGCAGTTGTTTATGGCTTTAAGAAGTTCAATTATCTCAATGGAAGTATTAGGGTCAAGGTTTCCCGTAGGCTCATCTGCGATTATGAGCTGCGGATCGTTCACCAGCGCTCTTGCCAGAGCAACCCTTTGCTGTTCGCCTCCGGAAAGCTCCGTAGGATAGGATCTTACTCTGTCTTTCAGACCTACAAGGCTTATAACATAAGGCACCCTGTTGCGGATATACTTTAACGGCGCGTCAATGCTTCTCAGCACGAACGCCACGTTATCATATACGTTCATGGTGTTTATCAGTTTGAAATCCTGAAATACAAAGCCTATTGTACGTCTCAGCTTATGGGCTTTGCTTTTTTTCAGTTTTTCAAGATCAAATCCGTTTACGGTTATTTTGCCGCTGTTAGGAGATATCTCTTTAAGCAGCAGCTTGATAAGGGTACTTTTGCCTGCGCCGGATTTGCCCACAACAAAAGCAAATTCGCCGTCATTTATTTTAAGGGTCACATCATGCAGCGCGTCAACGCCGTTTGAATATGTAACACTGACATTTCTGAGTTCGACCAAAAGTTAACACCGCCTATATAATGGTATAATTTTCCTGCAATAAAATTTAAAAGGGCAGAATATTTATCCTGCCCCCACTTATATCATATTTCTGCAATTAAAACCGCCTGCAATATTAAAGGATATACAAGCGTATCTTCACCTCTCCGGCAGACCTGGGAGGCAGACGCCTACCGCTGCGTCAGAATTTTACCGGATTTGCCGAAAGATATTTCTTTACCATAAGAGCGATCTTGAATACGATAGCGTGGTCAAATTCTCTCAGGTCAAGACCGGTAAGTTTTTTGATCTTTTCAAGTCTGTAAACAAGAGTATTTCTGTGTACAAAGAGTTTTCTTGACGTTTCGGAAACGTTCAGGTTGTTTTCAAAGAAGCGCTGTATGGTAAACAGTGTTTCATGGTCAAGATTTTCGATCGAACCTTTTTTGAATACTTCCTGCAGGAACGTTTCGCATAAAGTTGTAGGAAGGTGGTAGATAAGCCTTGCGATGCCGAGGTTATCATATGAAACGATAACCTTATCGGTATCGAATACCTTGCCTACTTCAAGGGCGATCTGTGCTTCCTTGAAAGAACGCGCCAGATCCTTTATGCCTGTAACGACCGTACCTATGCCGACATTGACCCTTGTGTAAAATTCGCTGGAAAGCGTATCTGCAATGGAACGCGCCAGCTTTTCAAGATCCTTGGATTCAACGGTATTCTTGATCTCTTTTACAAGAACTATATCGGATTCGGTGATATTCAGCACAAAATCCTTTGCCTTGTCCGGGAAAAGATTCTGTATAACGTCAAACGCGGAAACATCATTTGAGGAGATTATCCTTATCAGAAGAACTACCCTGCTGACGTCATTGTTGAAATGAAGCTCACGCGCCTTTACTACAATATCTCCCGGCAGGACATTATCAAGGACAACGTTCTTGATGAAGTTTGTCCTGTCATATTTTTCGTCATAATACTGCTTTATTGAAGAAAGCGTGATAGACATGATATTTGCATATTTAGCCGCATTTTCGTCTGTTCCCTCAACAAAAACAGCATAATCGGGCTTGATATGTGAACCAAACGGCTTGTATGTATAGCCGTCCCGTACAAAGATATCATGCGAATCGCTCAGGTCAAGCGAAACAAATTCATTCGTAGTGCCGATCTTGGAAAGCTCGCTGCAGGCTATGATAGTAGCCGTGGAATCCACAACGCCTATAACGCAGCCCATAGCATCCCTCATCTGATGGATCAATCCCTGAAAGAGTCTGTTTGACATATTGACGGTCATCCTTTCATTTTAAGCCGTTCAGGCTGATATCGCGCGGATACTGTCCGCGGAAAGATCAGGACAAAACATTCTGAACAACGGCATAAAATAATTATACACAATCTGAGCTTATTTTGCAAGTGTTTTTTGTAATTTTCTCTAAAAAAATACTATTAAATTTTATGTCGTTTGTTATTTCCATGAATTACTGATAATATTTTAGCACATTATTTGTGCAATTGTGTTAATTTTTTATTAATTTATAAAAATTTTAGTATTTTTTTGTACAGAATAGAGCTTTTTTGCGAACAAAACGACACCAAAAATAAATATTATGACGCTTATCCACTGTGAAGTGGAAAGTCCGAGCATGATCCCACGCACAGCGTCGCCCCTGAAAAATTCCAGAATGAACCGCATTACCGCATAGCAGATAAGGTATGTTCCGGGCAGGCTGATATTCTTTGCATTTTTCAGGAACAGGACCGTCAGCAGCACCGTCAGAAGTATATCCCCGGCAGCTTCTATAAGCTGTACCGGAAGTAGCGGAACTCCGTTCGGAGCAGCGATGGAATTGCTGAACGTTACCGAAAACGCTCCGTGATACTCTATCCCATAGCAGCAGCCCGCCATAAAGCAGCCTATCCGTCCGAACGCATGGAACAGCGGCACAGCCGGTATCACCGTATCGACCGATTCTTTCAGCGGCACGCCGAAATGGACGCAGTACCTGACCGCTCCAAGCGCCGCGCCGATCAATCCGCCGTAAAATACCAGTCCTCCGGAGGTGAGCAGCAAGGTCCAGTATTTCATATTGTAGGAAAAACTTTCGTCCGGGAACCAGTATCTATCCACACCGACAATAAGGTACAGCAGCTTTGCTCCGATAAGGCAGCCTATACCTGCATAAAGGGACATATAAAAAATATCCTCGGCAGGCACTGTGCCGCGTTTTTTTGCCAGCAGCCGCGAAAGCAGGCAGAACGCGATTCCGCCTATTACCGCCATAAGAGCATACATTGAAATATTTTTGCCAAAAACAGTTATTACGGGCAGCACGGTCTGCACTCCTTTCACAGCGATCTAAAAAAATATCTGCCGCCGTAAACGGGCAGCAGATATTTCAGGATCATGACAGCTTACATATTTGCACCGATAGCAGCAAGTCCGCCTATGCATATTGTGCAGGCAATAAATGACAAGCCGCAGAGTACAGCTCCTATTATACCAAGGATCATACCGGCTTTCTGCATACCGCCCTCAAAACCTGCCTTTTTGGCATTTACAGAAAGAACGATAGCCACAATTGCAAGAATAACACCTATAAGCGCACCGTAGCCAAAGAACATAAGTACAAGAGAAAGTATACCGCACACAAGGCTGCCGGTGGCTAAATTTTTACCGCGATTTTCGTCCATTATCATAACCTCCATAAAATATTATGA
>CANQZR010000082.1 GCA_947628405.1 uncultured Clostridia bacterium | reverse complement strand
TTCGCCCCTCGACCCCACCAGCGCGGCTGCGCTGGACCAGCTATTGTTTTTTTATTTTGTTCCGCTAAATTATCATTTATCTCAGTTCTTAACACTATATCCACGATTTATCGTTACGTTGAAAAGTGCTAAAATCAACTTTTTGTTGTGATATGACCTATGTCTTAAACATTATTCATTTTTTGTATTGTCCGTTCCGTCGGTATAAAGTTCGTCCATGTAAGTGTTTGCTGTATGCTTGTCCTCATTCTTCTGCAAAGCGCTGCCGTCGGCTTTCAGTGCAGCCATATCAGCCTGCGAATATTTCATTCTTTCTTTTATCTGTTCGTCCGACATTATGCGCTTTCCGCCCACGTTACGCGTAACATTGTAAAAATCAGGGTATCCGTCATGCGTTTTAAGATCATCAAGTTTTTCATACTGCATGATACAAACCGACTGAAGTATCACTGCCGCTGCCGCATATATCAGCCCCTCGGGATAGCTTTTGTCATATAAAAGCCACCTTAATGTTACCGCCGCTATAGCGGCTATCGTGCCGCGCTTGTCCTTGGTGTAAGACCATATGAAAGCAGCTATCACCGCTCCGTTTGCAATAATACTGCTTATTACCCATACAGGATCCGCTCCTGTCACCCCAAGGGTGATAAGAGACGCCAGAAAACTGCACAGTGCAACTATAAGCGGTATTGCCGGCGGAAGAGCGCACAAATAGAAAACAATGCTGAAAATGCGGTTCGTTCGGCGCATTGCTTCACGGTCAATATCTATCTGAGTCCCGTCAAGAACTTCATTTTTATCCTGTTCGTTCATAAATATCCGCTCCCAAGCATTTATGTGCTTATATTATATAATATTTACAAGCAAAAGTCTATGAAATAATACAAATTCCCTTAAAAAAATATTTACGGGCATTTTGTGCAGTATCAACAAAATACAAATTAATTTTTTTATGCGTATATCCCTGTCGGGAAGAATTTAGACGAAACGGTACTTGAAATCCTGACCGTAATATGATATACTGAAAAAAGAATAGTTTGATCTTAAGAAATTAAAGAGAGGAAAGGAAGATAGTTTCTATGTCCGAATTTTCAAGAAGACTTCCGGTTTATCTTCTGCTGGATATTTCCGGTTCTATGGCAGGAGATCCCATTGAAGCCGTCAGAAACGGCGTTCGCGCGCTTATTTCCGAGCTGAGAGGTGATCCTCAGGCTCTTGAAACAGCATATCTTTCGGTAATAACGTTCAATTCAGGAGCAAGGCAGGTCGTTCCGCTTACGGAGCTGATGATGTTCAAAGAACCGCAGCTGAACGCAGGAGGCGCTACCGCTCTCGGTTCGGCGCTCAGACTGCTTACCGAATGTATCAAGGCAGAGGTGAGAAAGTCCACCCCTACACAAAAAGGCGACTGGAAGCCTTTGGTATTCATACTTACCGACGGCGCACCTACAGATGAATGGCGTCAGGCTGCCGAGGAACTTAAACAGACCCACCCTGCTAACATAATTGCCTGTGCCGCAGGCGCTTATGCCGACACCAAAGTTCTAAGAGAAATAACCGAATGTGTGCTGATGATGAACAATCTCTCCGCAGGAGATCTTTCCCAGTTCTTTGCATGGGTATCAAGCTCGGTAAAAATGTCCTCAAAGAGCCTTGATTCAAAACCCGGTGCAAATATAGAGCTTCCTCCCCCACCGCAGGGATTTGTTATCGTTCCGTGACAGTATCGGAGGTTCTGAATGGAAAATAAAGATATCCTTACCGACCGTGATATTACCGAACACACCGCCGCAATGTGGAAATACAATCCCGTGCCGGAGATCCCTGAGCCATATCCCGAAGATATGACCGGAGAAGCATCAGACGGGATATTTGAAATATCCGCCGCGTCGGTAAGAGGAAAAAAGCACAAGCATGACGGTTCCAACCGCGACGACAGCTTTGCCTTTGAATTTTTCGGAGACGGAGTTATAGCCGTTGTTTCCGACGGCGCGGGATCAAAAAAATTTTCACGCATAGGGGCAAAAGCCGCCTGCGACGCCGCTGCGGAATATATAAAAATCGCTTTTCCGGCTTTAAAAAGACGTATCCCCGACTTTGTAAAAAAACTGGGTATGCCATTTGACAACAGCGATTTCGGAGAAGTTTGCGCAGAAGCGGCAGCTATACTGCGCGGAAGCTGCGCTGTGGCTTTTGACGCCGTTGAAGCCGCCTGCGACAAAAGAAAAAATATTCCCGAATTTATCGAAGCCGTCGGAAGAGAACCTGATATCAAGGATCTCTCCTGTACCCTGCTGACGTCTGTTATTATACCGGTCGAAACGGAAAACGGACGCGAATTTTTTACCGCTGCCATACAGATAGGCGACGGCATTACCGCCGCCGTTGACGAAAGAGCGCCTTTTGACAGCGCTCTTGCTATTATGGGAGCTGCGGACAGCGGCAGCTTTGCCGGGGAGACCGAATTTATCGTTTCGGACAGTATCCGCTCCGACGAAAGCCTTATGGCGCGGACAAGAGTCCGCCGGGGAAAAATGTCGCATTTCATGCTTATGACCGACGGTGTTGCTGATGACTACTATCCAAACGCGCCGCAGCTTCTTAGACTGTTTATCGATCTCGGACTTAACGGCATCATACCCATAAACGCCGAAGCGGATCAGGAGGAAAGCAGTGAAAATATCCCCGAACCTGTGGCTTACCCATGGGTAAATGACAGTGATGTGAAATATTCACTGCAATACGCAAAAAATATACTTTCTGCAAACGATATTACTTTAAGTCAGCTGTGGGAAAACAAAACCCTGCAAAAAAAGGCTTCGCTTGCGGAACATGGTATAACGCATGAGAAGGACCACACCGAAATGCTTAAAGTATGGCTCGACAACTATGTTGAAAGAGGCTCTTTTGACGACAGAACTCTCGTTCTGGTAACAGTAAAATAACTATGGGGGTCTATTATGAGCAGGATAGCTGAGGCAACTCTTGCCAACGGCAGAAAAATACCATATGTCATAACGGATAATCCGCCAAGAGGCGGAATGAAATATACTTATTTTGCGCCTGACAAGTCATATGTAGTTCAGTTCTACAACGAACCGGATAAAATAGACAAGAACATGACTTCGCGCCTTGAAGCAATAATCGGCAGGTACAACCCGACTATACCGGAATCGGAGGGCGGCGCTGTAGGTACGGATAAAAAATTGGCGGAATACTTTGCAGGAAGATTCTGCTGGCCTACGGATCTGGTGGTCGCACCGGAATTTGGGATAGTCTCCCCCGCTTATCCAAAGAACTTCTTTTTTGAAGCGTCCGCTTCAAAATTTCTTGACCTGAAAGGAAAGGATAAAAAAAGCAACTGGTTCACTTCCGGCAACAGAAAATTCCTTGACCACTCGGAACTTGGCGATTTCCGATCTATGCTGCAAATGTCCCTGCTGCTTTCACGCTCGATAAGAAGACTGCATCAGGCTGGACTTGCACATTCGGATCTTTCAAACAACAACGTACTTATAGACCCCAGAAGCGGCAACTGTGTGGTTATAGACATAGATTCGCTGGTAGTTCCGGGACTGTTCCCTCCGGAGGTAGCCGGAACAAGAGGATACATAGCCCCGGAAGTGCTTGCCACAATGGAGCTTGACAGGAACGATCCGAGAAGAATGATACCAAGTTCCGTTACCGACCTGCATGCTCTGGCAGTTCTGATATACGAATACCTCTTCTGCCGTCACCCACTTATGGGACCTAAGATATTTTCGGCAGAATCGGCTGAACAGGACGATTTTCTTGGGCTTGGACCTATGGCGTTATTTATTGAAGATCCTAATGACACGTCAAACCGTCCCGCCTCACTGAAAGCAACTATAAAGGACCTTGGTCCGATACTTGAAGGGCTTTTTATCCGCGCCTTTGTGGACGGGCTTCACGAGCCGTCTTTAAGACCTTCTGCAATGGAATGGGAAAGAGGACTTGTAAAAACATGGGATCTGCTGCACAAATGCTCAAATCCCGAATGTGAGAAGAAATGGTTCGTGCTGTATGATGTTGAACACCCGGTATGTCCGTTCTGCGGAACAAGGATAACCGACAGTCATATCGTGCGGTTTGAACTTAATTCCGAAGTCCGCGGACATCCGGGAGAATGGAAAAAATATTCCGAGCTTGACGTTGTCAATAACACGCCGCTTTTCAAATGGCATCTGCAAAGCAATATTTTTGCAGATGAAAAGGCGGATACGGAATTACAGGCATATGTGTGCTGCCATAACGGCGAATGGTTCCTGATAAACAAACACAGCACCGGGCTGCTTTCGCCGAACGGCAATCCCGTTCCGGCAGGACAGGCGATAAGGCTTTATGACGGAACTGTCTTCCGGGCTTCAAGAAGCGAGCGCGGAATGCTGATAAAAGTAAGGATCATATGATTGGAGGAGCGGAAAATGGATATTCCGGGACTTACCGAAAAAGAAGCGGAAGAATCAAAGCAGAAATACGGAAAAAATATCCGCTCTTTAAAAATAAGCCTTGGCAGCGCTCTGGCAGAAGCATTTTCGTCTCTTTCGGTAAGACTGCTTATAATTTCCATGCTTATTGATATTATACTGTCGATCCTCGGGCTGCTTGAAATAACTCCGCCGTTTGATCCGTTAAATGCTGTTCTTATCAAATCGGCTGCGGCACTGATAATAATATTTGCAGGAACGGCGATCATAAAAAGCTCCGGTACAGGGCTGCTGAAAACATTCAAACAGCTTCCCGAAAGGAGCGTAAAAGTTTTCAGAGGAAAAGATAATATTGAAGAAATAAGTTCAGCAGAGCTTACCGTGGGAGATGTCGTATTTCTATGTGAGGGAGATATTATCCCTGCCGACGGGATACTTATTGACGGTGCGCTGAAATCGGAACAATCCGCCGTAGGACTTTCGCAGCCGGCAGAAAAAACAGCCGCTCCGGAAGGTCATGCTTTAAGCAGGGATCTTAAGGATCAGTACAGTCTTTACGGAGGTTCTTTTGTTCTTGACGGAAGCGGAATAATGAAAATAACTGCTGTGGGAGACAAGACCGTCTTTGCGGACAAAAACAGCGAAACATATATCGACATACCGGAAAACACATTCAAGAGAGATATCCGTACATCTGCCGCCATAGGCGTTTTTGCCGCAATTATCGCAGTTGCGGTGATAGTTTTGCGGAACAATGCGTCCGACGGACCGATATCCGGAATATTAAAAGGACTCTCCTGTGCTGCGGTGATACTTGCCGCCGCTTCTCTTGGAAGAAGAGGCGTTGTATGCGGCGCAATGGCATTATCCGCGCTTAAACTACTGAAACGAAAGGAAATTTTCGTAAACGATCCGAAAGCTCTTGTCACGGCAGGCAGGACCGATATACTGATGACGGAAAACGAGGGCATGATAACCGAAGGAAAATACACCGTAAGCGGTTTTATTGACGGCAGCGGAAAAGAATATCATTCCGTTTCAGAAATGAACGGAGTTTTTGCCGGATATGCAAAAACGGCAGTTTCATCATTAATAAAAGTGTGGTTTGCCGGAAACAGGGTGATCTGCGGAAATTCTCCTGCGGACGAAGCAATGTCAGGATTTATGAACATCAGGAGCGGCAGGGACGTTCCCAAAAAGCAGGCAGAAATCTCGGAAAACGGCATATACGGCGCCGCCGTAACGGCAGGAAACAGCATTATTACAATGATACGCGGTGAATTTGACAAAATTTTTGAACGCTGCGGAGAATACCTTGACCCTAATGGCAAAAGGTGCACAATAACCAATAAAAGCGCCGTTGAAAAACTTGCGTCGGCGATCAGGCTCAGCGGCAAAAGTACGGTCGCTTTTGCATATTCCGACAAACAGCTGCAGAACGGAAAAATACCGGAAAATAATTTTGTTTTTA
The DNA here is from genome assembly GCA_947628405.1 of uncultured Clostridia bacterium. Lineage (GTDB taxonomy): Bacteria > Bacillota > Clostridia > Oscillospirales > Ruminococcaceae > RGIG8773. The sequence goes on along the minus strand of CANQZR010000082.1, from coordinate 2,817 downwards.
TCGGGTTCATGGCTTTGCAGGACAGCTATTCCGAGGATGTTCCCGAAGCGGCAGCCATGCTGGAAAAAATGAAGGTCCGCACTATGCTTGCCACCTCCGACAGCAGAGGCGCTGCTATCTTTTCAGCAAAATATTCAGGTATCAAAAAAAGCGGAGGGCTTATTTTAAATTCAGCTCAGCTTGGCGGAATGGACCGCAATGAACTTGAAAAGCGGTTCGACACCATAAACGCTGCCGCCGATATATCCGGCAGAGAAAAACTGCTTCTTGTAAAAACGGCAAAGCTAAAAGGAAACAATATACTTTTCGCAGGGTGCTGTCCGGAAGATATCCCGGCCGCCGAAGCCGCAGATACGTCTTTTGCTCCGATAAGGTCGGCTATATCGGCACGCGTGGGAGCGTCCGCGGGAAGATGCGGAGCATTATGCGCGGCAGAACTGATCTCAGGCTCGAAAAAACTTGCCGCCCGGTACAGAGCTTTTATCTATTTTAAAGCGGTCATTGCATTGTTGATTCTGGCTGCGGTATTGTTCATAGGTGGGTGATAAATTGTCCGTAAATATACAAAAGATCATTGATGATACCGAAGTAAACGGTATTGCCGATATACCTCAGGGGGAATATGAGGGACGGCTTATAATAAACAAAAGCTGCACGGTACGGGGCAGCGGCTCGGTAATATGGAGCGCGTCCGGTCCTGCGGTAATAATAAATGCCGACGGAGTAAAGCTGGAAAACATAAAAACGGAGCTTACATCGGACAGTCTGCCTTATGATAAAAACGTTTCGCTGTACTGCCGTCCGGACACTGTATTCAGCGGCGTTGAAGTCGGCGGAGCGGTAATAGGCATACCCGTTGAGGAACAATACTGGGGTATCCCGAAAATGCTTTCTCTCGGGGTCCTTCCCGCCGAACGGGATATTTCATTCCTGATAGACGTTTATGTGCCGGCAGAATGTGAAATAAGCTGTGATATGTACGGTATAAGTGTTTCTCCGGACAGGCTCACTGAAGGATATAACAGCATTTCCGTAAAGGTGGAAAAAAATAAAAGCGATATAATTCTTTATGGTAATATTTACATTACATCTTCGGTCACCGGAATAGTAAGAAAAATTATTATAAGCGGTGAAACAGGCAGCGCCGACGCACCTGCTCCGGTCAATTATCTGCTTTTTTCCGCCGACAGAGAAGCTCCTGCGGCTTATAAGGAAATGCTGACGGATTTTGACCCCTATGCTGACGACGAACAAAATACATCTCAGAACGAATATGTGCAGATCAAGGATAATGAAGCTCCTGCGACCGAAGAAATAAACGAATACGGATTTTCGGACGGCATACGCGAGGAAAATGTTTATATAACAGCAAACACAGCTGTTCCCCTTGCGCCGAAAAAATATTGCATAGAGCTTGCATATTCTTCGGCAAAAGCTGCGCTCGATATTGAAGGATATATGTTCATGCTGGGCGAAAACGGCAGAGTAAGAAAAAATTCGTCAATGATATTCTTCGGGAACGATCATTCCGAATGCGGAAGCGTATATTACCTGAACAATGCGGATAAAAGGGCTATGGTAGCCGACTTGGGAGCAATACCGGAAGATGTGAAGCGTATGGTACTGTTTTTCTCAATTTACGGTGATAGTCCCACACAAAAATTTAATATGCTTGTGGGCAGCGAAATAAGCATTCTATGCGAAAACGGCGTTCATATGCATTTTATGCTTGAAAAAGATACAGGTTTCCGCACGATACTTGCGCTGGGCTTTGATAAAAAGGACGGCGTATGGGAGCTTATCACATCAGGAAAAGGCGTTGCCATGCCGCTTGAGGACATATGCCGAAGCTATGGCGTTACCATAATTTAAAAAATTCAGGATCAAAAGGTGAAGTATATTGTCAAGGATATATCCGCTGTTTTCTTCAAGCAAAGGCAACAGCACTTACATAGGCACAAAAAATGAAGGGATACTTATTGACGACGGCGTTTCATTTTCAAAACTGAAAACGGCTTTTGAAATGAACGGTCTTTCCACGGACGCAATAAAAGCTGTATTTATCACGCATGAACACAGCGATCATATAAAAGGGCTTGAAGTCCTTACAAAAAAAATAAAAGCTCCCCTTTTCACAAAAAGAGGAACTCTTGAATACATTATGAAAAAATGCCGTCTGTCCTGCGAATGTTTTGATATTTCAGACGGGATCGAGATCTGCGGAATGAGCGTAACAAGTTTTTCAACTTCTCACGACGCAGCCGAATCCTGCGGATATAAAATTGCATTTCCAGACGGAAAGACTGCTGCGGTCTGCACCGATCTCGGATATGTAAGCAGCGAAGTTGAAAATGCTCTTTTAGGTACGGATTGTGTTCTTCTGGAAGCAAATTACGATATTGAAATGCTAAGGAACGGGATCTATCCGTATTATCTGAAAACACGGATATTCGGGAATAAGGGACATCTTTCAAATCCTGACAGCGGAGAGTTTGCGGCAAAACTTGTAAAAAGCGGTACTACAAGAATTATCCTCGGACATCTTTCTCAGGAGAACAACACTCCTCAGACTGCCGAAAAAACGGTTTCCGCTTGTCTCAGCGGATTTGAAAGAAATTCGGATTATCTGCTTTATGTTGCTCAGCCAGAAACTTCCGGTGGGTTTGTTTCGCTGTAAAAAACATAAGGTTATGTCATGGTCAAAAGGCTGATTTTAGTATTTTTAAATTAAGGGTAAATTATAATTTGTGGGGAAGCCCCCACGGGCTTTGTCACCCCCAAAGTAAGTTTAAATTAAACCGTTTAAATATGTAGCCC
>CANQZR010000081.1 GCA_947628405.1 uncultured Clostridia bacterium | reverse complement strand
GGGAGGAGTTTTTATTATGAAACTTAAAAAATTGGCGGCTGTTCTGATAACAGTGCTTATGTGCACCGTTATGCTGCCGGTAACCGCTTTCGCAGCACAAAGCAAGGGGATAACTCTTGACAAAACGAGCATTTCGCTTTCGGTAGGAAAATCCTATACCCTCAAAAGGACGGTAACGGGATTTAAAAGCGCTACTATCACATGGAAAAGTTCCGACAGTTCGGTAGCTTCCGTTTCAAAAGGAAAGGTGACCGCTAAAAAAGCAGGCTCGGCAGTCATTACTGCAACGATCAAGGGCACAAGTTACAAAGCTACCTGCAAGGTAACGGTTAAGAAAGCCTCGTCGGGCAAAAACACTTCGTTTTCTTCACTGAAGAAATTTGCGGCGTCCGATCTCGACGACCTGCCTTATAAAAAGGTTTCCGCTAAGAATAGCAATCTTTTTGATTATGTTACAGCTCTTTCCGGCGCCGATTCGATCTATCTTGACGCCGAAACGACCGACGGTTCTGAAGCAATGACAATGGCTTGCGATGATAAGGGCAACATTGCTCTGAGCTATGATATGGACGGCGAAAAAGTCAAGGTAATTATAAAGAACCAGAAGCTGTATATACTTGATCCGGCTACTAAAACCGGTCTTTACACAAAACTTGATAAGAGCGGTATGGAAGAGTACGTCGAATCAATAAAAGATTCATTTGAAGAATTGTCATCATTTGATACGTCCGATCTTTCTCCAAACGAAAAAATAAAGACCTGTACGGTATCTATCGCCGGTAAGGATTATACCGTTGAAAAGGCAGATGACGGCTGTATTCTGTTTAAAGATGACGGTTCCATGTATGCGATAGTAAGCAGCGATCCGTCGGCAGATGTAAATGTTCTTATAATAAACGAATATTCAAAGGACGTTCCTTCCGGAGCTTTCAGTATCCCCAAGGGATATGAGCTGACCGATCTGGACGAGGCGCTGAGTTCTTACGCAAAATAAAGTATGAAATTAATTTCCGCACATCAAATAAATGTGCGGAAATTTTTTTGGCGGCGGAAAGTATAGTCCGCCGCCTTTTCAATATTTTTCAAGAACTGCTCCGGGATAATAATGCCCGAGTATATCTTCAAAGCCGCTGCCGGCTTCCGCCATGGCATTTGCACCGTACTGGCTCATTCCTACTCCGTGACCGTAACCCTTGGTGGTAATGCAGAATGTTGACTTGTCGGAATCGTATGACAGCGTAAAATTTGCGGAACGGAGCGAAAGCATATTCCTGAACTCCATGCCGGTCATCTCTTTGCCGCCGGCGGTCATTTTCGTTACCGTTCCGGAAAAGCTCGTTTCGTCTATGGAAAACCAGTTTTCCGCATCACCGGAAAAGTCCGCTCCGGGAAGTCTGCTTTCGGTCAGCTTGCGTATCTCATCAGCGGAAAATATCTTTTCCTCAAGATAGGACGGCGAATCCTTATCGCTTTTGCTTTCTACGGGTATAAGGTAATCAACATATTCTCCCCAGACGGTCTCGGCGCTTTCGGTTCGCCCTCCTGACATGGAGTGAAATGCCGCTACTATAGGTTCTCCGTTATATACAAGTATCATTCCGTCTGTCAGATCGGCGGCTTCTTCCGCTTTGGCAAGATATGTTTCATATCCGCTGCCGTAAAATTCTTTCGCCTGCGCAGGCGTGAAATACGCCTGATATTTTGTGCTGTCGTTGGAGATATCTGCTCCCATAAGCTCCGGCGTTGGCGAAATGCTTTGCTTTTCACGCTGACGGAAAGCGTATGTCCTTGCCGCAACGGCCTGCGCTTTCAGAGCTTCTATGTTGTATGTGGGCGGCATTTCGGCAAGGATCGCTCCCACAACATATTCGCGCATGGATATTTCAAGTATCTGTCCGCTAGTGAAATCAAGAACTTTTATTGTTTCGTCTCCGGCGGCGGAGCTGTCCGAGCCGCCGCTTTCCGGTACTGCCCTGTCCGATACCGGAAGGTATGTGTATGTTTCGGTCGGTCCGGTGATGCTTTCCGCCTCTGCCGGAAGTTCATCTGCTTCCGGCGAAAAAAGCGCCAGCGCCGGTATCGCTGCAAGCAAAAATGCGAATATTCCTGCGATCTTGAGTATTTCCTTCATAAAATTACTGTCCTTTCTGTACATATTTTCCGCTTTAAAAGCTAAAATATGCCTTTTAATTTTTATTTTTTCCGATTTGAATATTTATTTTTAAAAATTCTTGACAATAGCGGCTGATTGATGTAAAATAAATATATATGTGTTTTTTTATTGATGATCACGTCAGCCCGAAAACACCTCCGGCTCGAAAAGAGCGTATATTTCAATTCTGAACAATGGTACAGCGCCGTACCGCGTTCCCGATATATCGGAACAGGTGCAGCAGGGCGCAGACCATGGTCAAACAGTCAAGGAGGTCTTTATATTGAATACCGTCAACTACAATAAGGCTGCTTTTCAAAGTTTATGCGATGAATTTGTAAAAAATAACAGGATCGCTCCCGAACTTTACGAAAAATATCAGGTCAAAAGAGGTCTGAGGAACAGCGACGGAAGCGGCGTCGTTGCCGGAATAACAAATATATGCAACGTTCACGGATACATAGTCAATGAAGGTGAGCGCGAACCCGTAAAGGGCGAGCTTATCTACAGGGGATACAATATCAACGATATCATTGCCAATACTACTGGAAAAGACCGTTTCGGATTTGAGGAAACAGTTTACCTGCTGCTTTTCGGCGATCTTCCCACTGCGGAACAGCTTAAAAATTTCAACGAGATGCTTTCGGAGTTCAGGGAACTTCCTGTGGGATTCTCAGAAGATATGATATTTAAAGCGCCGTCAAGGAATATAATGAATAAAATGGCTCGTTCGGTGCTCGCCCTTTATTCCTATGAAGAAGATCCCGAGGATCAGAGCCTTGAAAAAGAACTGCTCAGAGCCGTGGCTATAATCGCAAGGCTTCCGTCGGCAATGGTGGATTCTTACCAGATAAAGCGCAGGGTGTTCGACCATGAGAGCCTGTATATGCATCCGCTCAATCCTGACGAATGTACCGCCGAAAGCATACTTTCCACTTTAAGGGACGACAGGGTGTATACAAGGGAGGAAGCCAAGCTCCTTGACCTTATGCTCATAATCCATGCCGAACACGGCGGCGGAAACAACTCCACATTTACCTGCCGCACGCTGACTTCTTCCGGAACGGACGCTTATTCCGCATATTCCGGAGCGATAGGTTCGCTTAAAGGACACCGCCACGGCGGCGCAAATTTCAAGGTGATAAATCAGCTTGAAGAATTTAAGAATAATATCGCCCACTGGGATAACGACGGCGAAGTCGCTGATTATATCGCAAAGGTCATAAAAGGCGAAGCAGGAGACGGCACGGGTCTTGTTTACGGAATGGGACACGCGATATATACGCTTTCCGACCCGAGAGCCGTTATACTGAAAGAAAATGCCATAAAGTTGGCAAAAGGCACGGAATTTGAAAAGGAGTTCATGCTCCTTGACGCGGTTGAAAGACTTACTCCGGAAGTATTCGCGGAGGTCAAGGGAAATTCCAAGGTGATGTGCGCCAATGTTGACCTTTATTCCGGTCTGGTATACAGAATGCTGAAAATACCTGCCGAACTGAACACGCCTATGTTTGCGGTGTCCCGTATAGCCGGCTGGTCGGCTCACAGGATAGAGGAACTTATTACGGGCAAAAGGATCATTCGTCCCGCATATAAGGCTGTCGCTAAAAGACGTAAATATATCCCTCTTGATGAGAGATGATGTATTTATATATTTCCTGCCGGAAGTTTCCGGTATCGTTCCAAATAATTTATTAAACCAATTTATTAATAAGGGGATATGGAAATGAGTAAAACAAATAAGCCTTACAAGCAGTCAAGGGTATTGTTTGACAAAAAACTGTCGCTGCCGCTGTATCTGCTGACGCTGATATGCGCAGTTGCGGCAAGAACGGCTCAGCTGCAGAGCAATATGGATTTTTCGACCGGAAAATACATTGATCCGTCTGTGGGAAAGAATTATGCTTTATGGGTCATTGTCATAGGATTTATCCTTATTGCCGTTACGCTGATCTTCGGAATTTCAAGGGATAAGGTAATAGATTCCTGCATACTTATCAATCCTATGAGGCTCCCGTGCGAAAGGCTCAATAAGAAGATATCTCCGAAAGCCGGAGCGGTAATGCTTATAATGGCATTTCTTATAGTTTTTGATATGTTCCTTGATCTTTCAAAGGTAGCGAGCCGGAACATGGAAATGTCCACCGAGGACAATCCGGTATTCGTTTTTGCCGGCATACCTACGCTGGAATGGTTCGTGTATGTATGCGCCATTGTTTCAGTGGTAACATTTATAACAATGGGAATAAATATTATCAGAGGAAACGGGATAACAAGCGGAAACAGCGTGTTCCTTTCCGCATTTGCAATATGGAAGCTGCTGCAGATATTTGATATGATAGGACAAAATCAGATAATCGGCGTTTATTCCGAAAAAGTATATATCATGCTTACGGCTATGTCGTCTGCGGCGTTCTTCATTTGTGCGGCAAAATTCTTCGGCGGATATGAAAGAAAGCACACACGGTTCTGGGTATGTATGTTCGGATATATGTCTTCAATATATGCTGCGGTATCCACTATCCCAAGGTATATAATCTTCTTTACAAAGAAATTTGATGACAGATTCGGTATGGAAACTCCCGATACGGCAGATGTGGGACTGATATTTGCGGCTATTTCGATAGTAATTGTTTTCTGGAGCGCATATGAGTACAAGGATATGCCTAAGCTCGATCTCAAGGGCAAGAGCCGTTGGAAGGGCATTACAAATACGGTCGAGGATATGGAATCCATAGACGAAGAATAAAAGGAACGGCGCACTTTAAAGACGTGTATTTCCGGCTGCACAACGGCTAAGGCTTTCGGGACGGAAAACGGCGTCCTGCTGTGCGCCTTTTTGCGAAAGGAGCGGAGGAAATGTATCGTGTGATAAAAAAAATATTTCCTGCCGCTTTATCGCTTATGCTGACTGCCTGTTCTTTCGGAAGCTCGGTGGATACGCTTCTTGCTCCGCCAAAGCTGTCCGAAGAGCAGAGAGACGTCTATACGGCTCTTATAAATGCAGTGGGTAACGACATAAGATTACAGTATCCGCGTGCAGGCGACAACCGCTCGGCTTTCGTATTTGCAAATATTGATGATGAACCGGAAGAAGAAGCGATAGTGTTCTATGAAAAATCAGGCGAAACTTCCGGCACCGGCAACGTAAGGGTAAATATCATAGACCGTATGAGCAGCGGCGAATGGCACAGCGTTTATGACCATGCCGGAATGGGCACAAGCATAGAAAGAGTAGTGTTTTCCGATATAGGCAATTCCGGAACGATAAGCATGATCATAGGATATAATCTTCTTTCCGGTGAAAAAAACGTTACGGTATACAGCTACAGGAACAAGGTGCTGTATGCAGATTATTCCGACAGCTATAACACAATGTTCGTTACGGATCTTAACCGCGACAGCGCAGGAGAGCTTGTACTTGTGCGGACTGAAACGCCGCTGCGCAGCGCGTCGCTCAGCCTTATCACAAGGAACGGTGATGACGGCACGGTAAGCGAGACCGGAAACATCGCTCTTGATAAGAATGCTTCGGATTTTGTCAATATCGCGTCCGGATATGTAGGTACAAATACGCCGGCTATTTTTATAGACGGACTTTCGGACAGGCAGCTTACTACGGAAATAATCTATTCTGTAAACGATACGCTCAGGAATCCCCTTTATCTGGGCGAATCCTCAATAATAGAAAATACAAGGCGGCCGGCAGGATATCTTTGTACGGATATCGACCTTGACGGCGTTATAGAAATACCTACAAGATCGCTTTTCCCCGGATATTCGGAAGATTCGGGCGATAAAGTATACAGCACGGACTGGAACATACTCGATAACTATAACATTGTCAAAAAATATACGAGCTATTATAACAGAGCTGACGGTTACTGCTTCATTTTCCCGAACAGGTGGTCGGGAGTCGTTACGGCAAAGACCGACAGTTCCAACGGAGATATAGTTTTTTATAAGTACAGTATCGACCTTACAAACAGCACGTCGGAGCTTATGAGGATAGCGGTGGCGGGAGATCCCGAAACGCAGGCGCTCCTTGAAGAGGGATACATGACTATAAAAAGTGCCAATAATGTGAATTATCTTGTAAAATGTCCCGATATGGGCGATGAACCGCTTGTACTGACGGGAACGGAAATAAGCAATAATTTTTATGTAATGATATGATCCGGAAACTTTCCGGTATCAGAAAGGCGTGATAAATATGAAACGTATTCTTGTCTGCGAGGACGAAGATGTTATCCGGGATTTTGTGGTAATAAATCTTAAAAGAGCAGGTTATGATGTGGTCGATGTCAACTGCGGAGAGGAAGCCCTTAAAGTTTTTGACAGCGAATGCGGCGAATTTGACGTTGCGCTGCTGGATATAATGATGCCCGGAATAGACGGATTTCAGGTGTGCAAGGCTCTTAGAAAAAGAAGCAGCAAGCTCGGCATAATAATGCTTTCCGCAAAAACGCAGGAAATGGACAAGATAAGCGGTCTTATGATAGGCGCTGATGATTACATAACCAAGCCTTTTTCGCCGTCGGAACTGACTGCAAGGATAGACGCGGTATGCCGCAGGGTCAGCATGAGCGTTGTAAAGGATGATGAGATAATCCCTACGCTGGAATCAGGTCCGTTTGTTCTTAACCTTAAAAGCCGCACAGTCGCAAAATACGGTGTTCCTATCGAACTGACCGGCGTGGAGTATCAGATACTTGAATACTTTATGAATAACGCCGAGATAGCTCTGGACAGAGGCTCAATACTTGCCCACATCTGGGGAGATAATTATTACGGTGATGACAAGATCGTTGATGTCAACATAAGACGAATCAGAATGAAAATAGAGGACGAGCCCTCACACCCGAGATATATTTCCACAATATGGGGCTTCGGCTATAAGTGGTCGGTAAAGCAGGATACGGACGACGAGGAATGATCCGCACAGTATAGCGACGCAATACCGACGGTATCTGCAGCATATAAGCGGCGCGGAAAATTCCGCATTTAAAAGAAATGTTCCGTGAGGAGGGTGATTCTTGCGACGGCTGACAATCACAAGGCGCTGGCTGGTAAACAATCTGGGCGTTATTTCGGCAGTTCTTTTTGCTGTTGTAATAGGTGGGATATTGTTTGTGCGCAGCTATTATTACAGCGCGGCAAGACAATACCTTACGTCAAGAATGAACATGGTCTCAAGTATCCTTCAGCGGTCCTATAACGATCCGTCTACAAGTTTTTCTTCGGAGGTCAGATCGGTAACGGTCAACTGGGCGGAAAAGGACAAAACGGAAGTTATGGTCGTTGGCAATAAGGATAATATCGCTCTTACGTCGTCGGGATTTGTCCCTGCGGAAAGCCTTGACAGCATGGCGGACTATACGCAGGCTGTGTCAAACGGCGCAAACGGTTACTATACAGGCAGGATATCTACAGGCGAGCATATCATGGCGGTATGCGTTATGCTTCCGGATAATGATTCGGGATATTCGGCAATAAGGCTTGTCTCTTCTCTTGAAGCGGTTGACAGGCATATTTCGGTAATGGCAGTCATACTGGTCATAATTTGTGCGGCGGTCCTGCTGCTGATGGCGCTTTCAGGACTTTATTTTGTAAAATCCATAGTTATCCCCGTGCGGCAGATAGGTTCTACGGCAAGAAGATATGCTATGGGAGATTTTTCGGTCCGTATCACCAAAAAGAATGACGACGAGATAGGCGAATTATGCGATATCGTCAATCATATGGCAAGTGAACTGGCTTTGTCGGAAGCAATGAAAAACGAATTTATTTCAAGTGTTTCCCATGAGCTCAGAACCCCTCTTACGGCAATAAAGGGCTGGGCGGAAACCATTGGAAGTATGCCCGAAGACGCGGAGACCGTGGCAAAAGGAATGAGAGTCATAGGCAGTGAAAGCGAAAGACTTTCACAAATGGTTGAGGAACTGCTGGATTTTTCAAGAATGCAGAACGGCAGGTTCTCACTGAATAAAACAACTATGGATATTCTCGCCGAACTTGGAGACGCTGTGCTTATATACACCGAAAAGGCAAGAAGTGAAGGCATTGAAGTTATCTATGACGAGCCGGATATGCTGCCTTTTGTTTTCGGGGATAAAAACCGCCTTAGGCAGGTATTTATAAATGTTATTGACAATGCAATAAAATATTCAGACAAGGGCGGAACGGTCACTGTCAAGGCTCTTATGGCAGACGCGGATACTATACAGATAGATATTGCTGATACAGGCTGCGGTATAAGCCAGCAGGATCTTCCAAAGGTAAAGACAAAATTCTACAAAGCCAATCATACCCGGAGAGGCAGCGGTATAGGTCTTGCCGTTGCCGACGAGATAATCGCAATGCACGGCGGAAGTCTTGACATTGCCAGCGAACAGGGAAAGGGCACAACGGTCACCATTAAGATACCGATACAGAAAAACTGATATATACATTCAGAAAGGACGATCCCATGAGCGAAGAAAAGGAATGTAAAAAAGAATGTTTCAAGTCCAAGATAGGAGGTCAGGCTCTTATCGAGGGCGTTTATATGAGAGGTATAACTACTGCGGCTATGGCGTGCAGGCTGCCGAACGGAACGATAGATATTGAACAATGGGCTGTACGAAACGGAAAGGACGCTCCAT
>CANQZR010000080.1 GCA_947628405.1 uncultured Clostridia bacterium | reverse complement strand
AAAGATAATAGTTGACGGCAGGAACATTGCTGCTTTTTCAAAAAAGAAATGACAAGATACCGCAGGCAGGATATAGGTTTCGTGTTCCAGTTCTACAACCTTGTCCAGAATCTTACGGCAAAGGAAAACGTTGAACTTGCTACGGAAATATGTTCCAATGCACGGAATGCGGAAGCGGTCCTGCGGCAGGTAGGGCTTGGAGAACGTATAAATAACTTTCCGGCGCAGCTTTCCGGCGGCGAACAGCAGAGAGTTTCAATTGCAAGGGCTCTGGCGAAATCTCCTAAACTTCTTCTTTGTGATGAACCTACCGGTGCGCTGGATTATAACACCGGCAAGACTATCCTTAAACTGCTTCAGGATACCTGCCGCGAAAAAGGCATGACAGTCGTGGTCATCACTCACAATCAGGCTATAACTCCAATGGCGGACAGGGTAATAACCATAAAGAACAGCAAAGTTTCAAACGTCACTCTCAATGGATCTCCGGTCCCCGTAGAGACTATAGAATGGTAACGAGGTGTACTGATGAAGAAAAGACTGTTTCTTAATACGCTCCGCAGCCTGAAAAGCACAAAAAGCCGTTTTTTTGCTATTATGGCTATAATAGCTATCGGGTGCGGATTTTTTGCCGGAGTTAAATCTGCCGGACCGGATATGAAAAAAAGTTCCGCACAGTACCTTGATGAGCAGGGACTGGCGGATATCCACCTGCTTTCTGAACTCGGATTTGATGATGAAGACGTTGCGGCTGTAGAAAATGCCGTCAATGCAGATGAAATATATGCCGGATATTCAGCCGACCTTGTGGCGGACGGCGGCGATCTGGACGGAAAGATACTGAAAGTCTATTCATACGATCCGGAAAGTGGGATAAACGTTCCGTATCTTACGGAAGGCAGGCTCCCGGAAGCGCCGGGCGAAATTATTGCAGATGAAAGATTTTTCAGCGCCTCCACGCCTGATGTGGGGGATAAGATAGTTCTTAAGACCGGTGACGACAGGGAAATGTCCGATTATCTTTCCGAAACGGAATTTACAATTGTAGGAAAAGCAAAATCCCCGGTTTATGTTGCTTATGAAAGAGGAAATACTTCTATAGGCAACGGCGTTATAAACGGCTGGCTGCTTATTCCGGAGGAAAATTTTTCTTATGAGATATATACCGATATTTACATAAGTCTTGCAGAAGCGGACGGCGTTGACCCTTATACGGATGAGTACGAAGAAATAGTAGATAAGAATGTTGAAGAGCTTGAAAACCTTGCAGAGACGCAGATAGAACACCGTAAAGGCATTGTACTTGACGAGGCGTATGAAGAGATAAATGACGCCAAAGCGGAGCTTTCCGACGCTGAAAAGGAATATTCCGACGGCGAACAGGAGATAGCCGACGGCGAAAAAGAAATTGCCGATAACGAAAAGAAAGTTTCCGACGCCGAACAGGAAATAGCCGACGGCGAAAAAGAAATTGCCGATAACGAAAAGAAAATTTCCGACGCTGAACAGGAAATAGCCGACGGCGAAAAGGAAATTGCCGATAATGAAAAGAAAGTTGCCGATGCGGAAAAGGAAATAGCCGACGGCGAAAAGGAGATCGAAGACGCTGAAAAAGAGATAGCCGACGGCGAAAAAGAGATCGCAGATCATGAAAAAGAAATAGCCGACGGTGAAGCAGAGATAGCAGAAAATGAAGCTGCGCTTGCTGACGCGGAAAAACAGTTAGCCGACGGCAGAAAGGAACTTGCCGACGGTGAAGCTCAATATGAAGAGGGCGCCGCGGCAGTTTCCGGTCTGGACGGCATAGCGGAAGCGCTTAACGGCGTTGTTACAGCATATCAGACGACGTCGGTCACGGATATTTCTGCCGTGAATGAAGTCATTTCAGGACTGGATCATGAGGGGCTTTTTACTGTTGATGATACCCTGAAACAGCTTCTGACCGGATATATGATGACTCCGCCGGGATATGACGACGCATCTAAAGCTGCCGCAGGACAGGGAATAGCACAGTATGCGGCAGGCGTTACCGCTCAGGCTGACGAATTAAGAAATACCCTTGCAGAAACAAGGGTTCAGCTTGACAGTGCAAAAACGGAACTTGACGAACATGAAGCCGAGCTCGAAAGCGGCAGACAGGAACTTTCGGAAGCAAAACAGACTATATCCGACGCCAAGCAGGAGATCGCCGACGCCAAAGCAGAACTTGACAGCGCCAAGAAAGAGGTCCGTAAGGCTAAAGCCGAGCTTGAGGACGGCAGAAAAGAACTTGAAGACGGCAAAAAAGAACTTGAGGACGGCAAAAAAGAACTTGACAACGCCAGAAAAGAGCTTGAGGACGGCAAAAAAGAACTTGAGGACGGCAAAAAGGAGCTTGAGGACGGCAAAAAAGAGCTCGAAGACGGCAAGAAAGAGCTTGAAGACGGCAGAAAAGAACTTGCTGACGGCAAAAAAGAACTGGAAGATGCAGCACAGGAGATCGCAGACGCCAAGCAGGAAATTGCAGATGCCGAACAGGAAGTGCATGATTCCGTTGATGATGCCGAATGGTATGTTTTTGACCGTGAATACAATCCGTATTATTCGCATTATGCAGAGGACTGTGAAAGGGTAGACGCAATAGCGGCAGTATTCCCTATATTCTTTATACTTGTTGCGGCGCTGGTGTGCTGTACGACCATGACGCGCATGGTCGAAGAGCAGCGCACGGAGATAGGTACGCTGAAAGCGCTCGGCTACAGCAGATTTTCTATAATCTCACAATATATAATGTATGCAGCGGCTGCAAGCATACCGGGAGGATTTATAGGACTTCTTATAGGTTTCAACACGCTGCCGAGAGTAATATTTATATGCTATCAGAGTATGTACAGCCAACCGTATCTGATATCGGATTTTAAATGGGATTATGCGGCAGGCTGTATAATAACATCATGCCTTTGTACGGGACTTTCCGCGCTTTATGCAAGCAGACAGGAGCTTGTTTCCTGTCCGGCTCAGCTTATGAGACCAAAGCCTCCTAAGGACGGCAAGCGGATACTTCTTGAACGTATAGGATTTATCTGGAAGCGGCTGAAATTCACTACAAAAGTTACTTTCCGCAATCTCTTCCGATATAAAGCAAGACTGCTTATGACGGTGATAGGCATAGCGGGCTGTACGGCGCTGCTGCTTACGGGATTTGGTCTGAGAGAATCCATAACTGCGATCGTTGACAGGCAGTACGGCGATATATTCAAATATGACGCCCTTGCTGCTATAGATGACAGCGGTGATGACGCGGATCATGATTCCGTGGCTGAAAGCATGAGTCCGGATATAGTCAGCGCGGAAAAGCTTGTTATGCAGGTAACGGAGGATATACGCAATTCCGGCGGAGACAATTATGAAACTTATCTTCTTGTTCCGGAAACAAAGGATAATTTTACTGATTTTATTGATCTTCATACAAGAGTGGATAAAACTCCTATAGAATTGTCCGGAGGGGCTGTCATAGGCGAAAAACTTGCCGGACTGCTGGGAGTAGATGAAGGCGACAAGGTGTATTTCGGCGAAAGCAGCGTCCCGGTCAATGTTGACGCAATATGTGAAAATTACACGTTCAACTATGCCTATATGACCCGTGAAACATATGATACGCTTGGAATAGACGACGGCTTTTCGGGAAATGTTTTTCTGATTAATATGACGGATGCCGAAAAGACCGACGAACTTTCTGAAATGCTGCTGAAAAATGAAGATGTGCTTGCAGTGACATATTCCGAAGACGGCGGAGACAAGTTCCGCGATCTTGTAGACAGTCTTTCGCTTATAGTTGTGGCGATAATCGCTTCTGCGGGAGCGCTGGCATTCGTTGTGCTGTTCAACCTTTCAAATATAAATGTAAATGAACGTATACGCGAACTTGCGACGATAAAAGTTCTCGGCTTTTATGACGGCGAAGTGGCTGCATATATTTACAGGGAAAATATGATATCCACTCTTATGGGAACGGCTGCCGGTCTTGTAATGGGTATATTCCTTGAAAAATTCGTTGTAAAAACAGCCGAAGTGGACGCTGTGATGTTTGCGCCGGGAATACCTTTTTACTGCTTTGCTGCTGCGGCTGCGCTGACGCTGCTTTTTGCGCTGTTAGTAAATGTTACCCTTTATTTCCGCCTGAAGAAAATTGATATGGCAGCATCGCTGAAAGCTATAGAGTAAAATTCCGTACGGAGGGGTAAAGATGTCAAGGATAGGGATAACTCAGGAAAAGATAATAAGTATATTGATAATAGTTGTTTCCCTTTTGCTTATGGGCGGTATCGGATTTACTATGATCGTGGAAAATAAAAAAGATGATGTTATTAATGAAGAAATACTCATCATGCCTGATCTTGAGGGGTACAGCTATGAAGAAGCAAAGGCTTATTATAAAGAACTGTTTGAAATTTCCGAAGCCGGGCAGGACTATTCAGAAAATTATCCTGCCGGAGCGATACTGTCACAAAGCATAGAAGCCGGCAAAGAATATGAAAAAGGCGCTGATGTGAAAGTAACTGTAAGCCTTGGGATAAAACGGAGCGAGACGGAGGCTGCGGTAACGGAGATCACGGAACAGACCGTTAAGGAAGAAGAGAGCACGGCTGCCGAAGCAGTTATAGATCCTGCGGATATAGTTATTGACAATTCTCCGGCAGATCTTGAAACTCATATCCCGGAAGATGAAGTAGAGCTTGATATGCTTGGTTTCGGTACGGAAGTTCCGGAGGGCAGAGCGTCAGAGATATATGACGGGATATACAAAATACTTCGTCCTAAAGGCGTTGACGCCGGATATATGTATTACGACCCACAGACGGGCAGGAGCATGGAATACAATGCTGACGAAAGATTTTCGGCAGGAAGCATAATAAAAGCGATCTATGCAAGAAGTATCCTTGACGGTTCAGTAGATATGGACGCGGAATATGAAATGACGGAAGAAATGCTGAACAGTCCCTATGAGCTTGTGAACGGTCAGCCTGTAGGAACGGTATTTACCGTTCGTGAACTTATTGAAGCGGCTCTTATCAAAAGCGATAATACCGCGTATAAAATGCTTTACAATTATGTAGGATATGATAAATTCAACCATTATGCGGAAAGTCTGGGGCTTTCTCAGAGAATGACAGATGAAAATTACTGGTTCAGACTTACCGCAAGGGAAACAATGATATATTTTAAGGAAATATATAATTTTATATCTCAGCACCCTAACGGCGCGCTTATGAAAGAATGTATGACGAATACCGAATACAGGGATATGTTCGCTGCGGCTCTTCCGGATAAGACCGTCGCCGAAAAGTACGGATATCTTCCGCAGGAGGATTTTTATACTCTCGGAGACTGTGCAATAATATCGGGTGAAGATGATGATTATATACTTGTTATGTACTGGCGGAATACCGGAAGCACGGCGGATACGTCGGCATTCAGGCAGATAGCCGTACTTACAGATGAATTTCATGAAATTATGAAATAAAATAATTACGATCGGCAGGGTATGATAATGGATATCACAAATTCACAGAAAAAAATAAAGCTGTATGAACACAGGGTAAGCTATTATGAAACGGATCAGATGGGAATAGTTCACCATTCAAATTATATACGCTGGTTTGAAGACGCAAGAGTGGATTTTCTTGAACAGGTCGGATTTTCTTATGATAAAATGGAAAGCATGGGGATCATGATAATCGTTCTTGGAGCGTCCTGCGAATATAAGTCTCCGGCTCACTTCGGGGACAGGGTAATGATAATCCCACGAATATCGGAATACAACGGCTTTAAAATGACGGTCACTTATGAAGTCCTGAACAAGACCGACGGTACACTTCTGGCTGTAGGAGAGACAAAACACTGTTTTACCGATCTTGGATTGAAGCCGGTAAGGGTAAAACGCGACTATCCGGACATCTATAAAGTTTTTGCGGATTTTACAGATGTGGATATAAGGGAGTTTTCGGAATAAAATATTAAGGAGCTTATGGCAGATGAAAAAAATTTTTGCCGATGATAAAAATATCCGTCCTTTGGGAAGAACGCTTTTCCTGAATGATATACGATATGTGGACTGGTGCTGTTCCGGTGTGGAATTTATGTTTACCGGAACGGAAATTTCCGCGGAAATATGGACGGATTGGGTGCTTGACGAGCCGTGGAAAGGTATTTTTCAGGCGTATTATGCCGTTTTTGTCAATGATGAGGAATCGCCGTCAAAACGGTTCAGAATAAATTCCGGAACGGAAAATTATGAAATATACAAAAGTGATAAAACAGAAACTGTAAAGATACGCATTATAAAATTATCCGAGGGAGCGTTCAGCAAGACGGGGATAAAAAGCATTTCCTCCGACGGGATCATAGTTCCGACAAAGCCTTCGGAACGCAGGATAGAATTTATAGGAGACAGCATAACCTGCGGATTTGGCATTGAAGGAAAAAATGCCGAGGAAGGCTTCCGCACGGAAACGGAAAATTCATCTGTAAATTATGCTTCCCTTACTGCAAGGCATTTTGGAGCGGACTACAGCCTGATATCATGGAGCAGTATAGGAGTTTGTTCAAGCTGGAGCGACGACGGCAATATAAATAACAGTTGGTTAATGCCTATGCTGTACGGCTATACTGATCTTGGACTTGAGGGGATCATAGGAATAAAGGAACATATCATTTGGAATTTTGAAAGATCTCCGTCAGATGTTATAGTTGTAAATCTTGGAACAAATGATGTGAGCTATACTAAAGATATCCCGGAACGTCTGGAAGAATTTGAAATAACATACGGTGAATTTATTTCAGATATTAGAAGAAAAAATCCCGAAGCGGCTGTTATATGCACTCTGGGAATGATGGGGGACGAGCTTTTTCAGCAGATAGAAAAGGCGGCAGGCAGCCTGAATGATGATAAAGTCTATTTGCTTCGGTTTGACGTCCAGAAAAAAGAGGACGGAACAGGTTCGGAACAGCACCCTAATTATATTACGCATAAAAAAGCCGCAGAAAAGCTGTGTGAAAAAATTTCTGAGATCACAGGCTGGGAATAAATTGATATTTTTGACTTTTATGTGATATTTTTACAAAAAAGTTATTTTACATATCACATATGTCTTTTAAATATATTTCGTTGACATTTCACATATTTTACACAATAGGATATTACAATGTAACTGTAATCAAAAAACAGTTCATCCGAAAATTCGGACGTCTTAAAAAAGGTGGTATTAATATGTACGAAAACAACAACTATACTTATACTGCAAATTACAGTCCGGAAGAGCCCGAACCTCCTAAAAACGGCGGCAAAAAGGCTGCAAAGGCAGCAGCGCTCGTTCTTTCAGCTGCATTGGTAGGAGGAGCTTCGGGATTTGGCGGTTCATATATTGCAAATTCTATGCAGCAGCCGGCAGAACAGACTATCTCGGAAAATTCACCGGCTGAAACGACAAGTGCATCTATAAAGACTGTTACCGCAGAACCCCAGAAATCCGACGGCAAGGAGGACACCTCGCTTGGAAATCTTCTGAATATAGATTCCAAAAACAGCGACGATCTTACTGACGCCGAAATAATCAAGAGAGCTACTCCGTCGGTAGTGCTTATAAATTCGACCTTTACGGAAGCAGGTCAGAAGAGCTCGGCGACCGGTATCGTACTTTCCGAGGACGGCTACATCATAACTAACTGTCATGTTATACAGACAACATATGAAGATCTTGTGAGCAGCAATGCAAACACAAATCCTTTTTCAAATCCGTTCAGCTTTTTCGGAGGAGGATACGAAGTAGAATCCAAGACCGTAAAAGCAGATAAGGTAATGGTCACAATGTCAGATGATTCCGAACACGAAGCCGAAATAATCGGATATGATGAAAATACAGACCTTGCTATCCTTAAAATAGATGTTGAGGGACTTATCCCGGCAGTAATAGGAAACAGCGACGATCTTGTGCTTGGTGAAAAGGCTATAACCCTTGGATATCCTCTCGGACTGGGGCTTTCAGCTTCCGGAGGAATGATCTCGGGACTTGACAAGGAACTTACTACTGAACTTTCAAACGGCGGTACTGCTCCCATAACCCTTATCCAGACCGATGCGGCTATCAATAACGGAAACTCCGGAGGTCCGCTGCTTAACAGCAAGGGCGAAGTGGTGGGAATAACATCCTCAAAGATCGGCGGCGCAAATGTAGACAGTGTTGGTTTTGCGATCCCTATAACTGACGCAATGCCTATACTTGACGACCTGATGAACCAAGGCTATGTTTCTACACCTAAAATAGGCATTACGGGAACAGATATATCATCTGTTGTACAGCGTTATTACAATCTGCCTGTATCTTCCGGCGTTATGGTAGTTTCTGTTGAAGCCGGTTCATGTGCCGATGCCGCAGGAATTGCGGAGGGCGACGTTATAGTAGCGGTAGACGGCAAGGACATAGACGGTATGGACAGCCTTGTTGCCGCCAAGAACAGGCACAAGCCCGGAGAGACAATGACTGTTACGCTTGCAAGAAGTGACGGAAATATTGACATTGATATAATTCTTGATGAAGCTCCTGTAGAAGCAGAAGAATAAAACTGACAATTCCTTTTTTCAATACTTCCTTTCTTTGTAAAAAGCCGAGCCGCTGCCTGTTATTTCAGGCGGCGGCTTAGCTTGTATTATGTATGTGCCATAAAACCTATACAAAATAAAGATCCCACAAACGGTTTGTTTATGGGATCTGATCTGGTTGCGGAGGCTGGATTTGAACCTCTGAAAAAACCGGATATTTTCAATCTATACCGCCGTTTGACCGAAACT
>CANQZR010000079.1 GCA_947628405.1 uncultured Clostridia bacterium | reverse complement strand
TGAAGCCACTAAAGCGGCTTAGACGACGTTTACGTCGTTTTATTCACACCCTTGCGGAGCTCTTTTTAAGGGGTATTTCGCGCTCTGCGGAGCGCGACGGGGGCTCTGCCCCTCGACCCTGCGAGCTGGGCTCAGCTCGACCAGCTATAATTTTCTCTCGTTTAGTGCGTTAAATTATAAATATCTCAACTCTTAACTCTCAACTCTCAATTCTCAACACTAAATGATAATTAAAATTGCTTAAAATCAAAGGAGATTTTTATATGGCTGTTCTTGAATTAAAAAATGTATGCTGCGGATACGGCGGAAAGAATGTTGTAAACGGTATCTCACTTACCCTCCGCCCCGGAGAAATAATCTCCCTTGCAGGACCGAACGGGTGCGGAAAAACCACCCTTATACGGGCTGCCTGCGGTATGCTCCCTATAAGTTCGGGAGAAATATACATAAACGGCAAAGCTGTTTCTTCCTTTTCTTCAAAAGAGCGCGCCGGACTTACCGCAATGCTTTCCCAGACGGGTACCGGCGGCGACTATAGTGATTACACCGTAATGGAAACGGTAATTATGGGACGCTATGCCCATTACAGCAAGGGACTTTTCCCCGAAGCATCGGCAAAGGATAAAGCTATCGCCGAAAACTGCATTGCCCGTATAGGTCTTTCGGAATTGAAAGACCGCCTTATAACCGAACTTTCCGGCGGACAGCTACAAAGGGTTTTTCTGGCAAGGGCTTTTGCACAGGAGCCGGAAATAATTTTTCTTGACGAACCTGCCAATCACCTTGATCTGAAACACCAGTCGGAGCTTTACGATATACTGAAAAATTGGGTCGCCGAGGGCAGATCGGTCGTCGGGGTCTTTCATGATCTCGGATTTGCAGCGGCTGTTTCCGACAGAATGATGCTGATGCATGACGGAAAGTCGGCTTTTTGCGGAACGCCGCAGGAAGCCGTTAATTCGCCAAAGCTGAACGAAGTATTTGACACCGACGTAAAGGCTTATATGAAAAGCATCTCCGGGATATGGCAGTAAAAAAGGCGTGGAGATCGACCCACGCCTTGATTTTTTATTTTTCGCTGTTCTCTACGGAAGCCCTTATAAAGTCTGCAAAAAGTTTCTGCGGCTTGTTCGGTCTGGACTTAAATTCCGGGTGGAACTGAACTCCCACGAACCACGGGTGATCCTTTATCTCAACTATCTCAACAAGTCTTTCGTCGGGAGATATGCCGGCAATGGTAAGTCCGGCTTCCTGTATCTGCGTGCGGAAAGCATTGTTAAATTCCCAGCGGTGACGGTGTCTTTCATAGATAAGCGGTTCGCCGTAGACCCGTGCCGATATCGTTCCCTCGGTCAGCTTGCAGGGATAAAGTCCCAGACGCATAGTGCCGCCTTTTTCGGTAATGGATTTCTGATCTTCCATAATGTCGATCACCGGATAAGGCGTGTCGCAGAACTCTGTGGAATTTGCCCCGGCAAGTCCGAGAACGTTCCTTGCAAATTCAACTACAGACATCTGCATTCCAAGACAAATGCCAAAGAACGGAACTTTATTTTCTCTTGCATATCTTATGGCTTCTATCATTCCCTCTATACCTCTGTCGCCAAATCCGCCGGGAACGATTATGCCGTTGCAGTCTTTAAGCATATCCGCAGCGTTTTCACGGGTGATCTCTTCGGAATTTATCCAGCGGATATCAACTTCCGCGCCGTTGATTATGCCGCCGTGCCTGAGAGCTTCGGCAACGGACAGATACGCGTCATGCAGAACGACATATTTTCCTACCAGTCCTATGGTCACCTTTTTTTCGGCAGATTTTGCCCGGTTCACCATTTCGGTCCAGTCCGCAAGATCCGGAGTTCTGTTTTCAAGTCCCAGATGATGACATACCGCATCGGCAAGACCTTCCTTTTCAAGCCACAAAGGCACTTCATAAAGCGAGGGCGCGGTAAGGTTCTGGATAACATCTTCACTTCTTACGTTGCAGAAAAGAGCTATCTTTTTCCGCATATCTTCCGGAAGCTCTTTTTCAGAGCGGCAGACGATTATATTCGGCTGGATACCTATTGAAAGCAATTCCTTGGTGGAATGCTGCGTAGGCTTGGATTTCAGTTCCTCCGAGCCGGCAATGTAAGGAACGAGAGTAACATGGATATACATTGCGTTTTCCCGTCCTACCTCGGTAACTACCTGACGTATAGCCTCAAGGAACGGTGTGGATTCGATATCGCCGACAGTACCGCCTATTTCGGTGATGACTATATCTGTATTTGCTTCCTTGCCCACGCGGTAGACCCGGTCTTTTATTTCATTCGTGATATGGGGAACTACCTGCACAGTTCCGCCGAGGTAATCTCCGCGGCGCTCCTTGTTAAGTACGGTCCAGTATATTTTTCCTGTTGTTACATTTGAATTGACAGAAAGGTTTTCGTCAATGAAACGTTCATAGTGACCAAGGTCAAGGTCGGTCTCGGCGCCGTCGTCCGTAACGAATACCTCTCCGTGCTGATACGGCGACATAGTACCCGGATCAAGATTTATGTACGGGTCAAATTTCTGTATTGTTACGCGGTATCCTCTGGCTTTGAGAAGACGTCCGAGAGAAGCGGCTGTGATACCCTTTCCAAGACCGGATACAACGCCTCCCGTTACAAAGATGTACTTTATCGGCATAATGATTTCCTCCATACCCAAAATATCGAAAAATAAAATACAATTACTATTATACCTTTTTATCATCAAAAAAGCAAGTATATTTTCATAATTCCACAAAATCAACAAAGGTAAAGCAGATCAAGGCATAAAAAATGTTATCAGCCTGTCCGGTCACTGATCTGCGGCGGACGTTCTACATCTGGCTGCGGACTACGCCGTATTCGTCGTCAAGGCGGAAATACGGACAGTTATAATTGCTTCCGCTGAGGAATCTCATCATCTCGTCCTCGTCAAGATCCACAAGGCAGGAATACGACCCGTATTCCTCGTCGTAGACATAATATACACAGCTCTCGCAGTTCATAGCCGTATCTCCGTTCTTTCATTGATCTTTATGCTTTCCGGCGTGACTATACAGTCGTAGGCAAGTATCTCCACTCCGCTTGAAGCAGCTTTTTTCAGCGTCTCCCCGAACATTGCGTGTGTTTCATTGTTCGGGGTGAAATACTTTACGCCTTTCATCTGTATCACAAAAAGCATATACGCCTTATATCCCTCCGAAGCGGCTCTGATAAGCTCGTTAAGATGCTTTACGCCGCGTTCCGTAGGAGCGTCCGGGAACATGGCGATCCCGTCTTTTTCAAGGGTTACCCCCTTGACTTCAAGAAGTATCTTTTCCGTACCGGAAACAATAAAAAAATCAAATCTGGAATTTCCCCATGTATATTCCGGTCTGATATCTCCGCCGGGAAACAGCAGCGGAAGGAACTCCCCTGCCGCGCGGTTGGGCGCATAGCTGTCCATATTTATTATTCTTTCGCCTTTTTTCACGGCAACAAGATCATATTTTGTACTCCGGGCAGGAGAATCCGATCTGTCCAGCCAGACGGTACAGCCCTCCGTGAGAAGTTCTTTGCACCGTCCGGTATTCCTGACATGGCATTTTTCCGTTACGCCGTTTATTTCCGCATATGCTATGAATCTGTTCGGACGTGAGATAAACCTGCCCTCCGTTATATTTCTGTAAACCATTGACCCGACTGTTAATGTCCCGATCTTTTTATACATTCCGAAAGAACATCAATAATGGTATTCATTACCTTTATGCGTGCATAGAGCTTGTCGTTTGCTTCGATAATGTTCCAAGGAGCCTTTTTGGTGGAGGTCTTGGCGATCATTTCATTGACCGCGGATTCATATTTATCCCATTTTTCACGGTTGCGCCAGTCCTCGTCGGTTATCTTCCACTGTTTTAAAGGATCGTTCTTGCGGGCATTGAATCTTTTGAGCTGTTCGTCCTTGTCGATATGCAGCCAGAATTTAAGTATGACCGCTCCCTCACGGATAAGCTCTTCCTCAAATTCGTTTATCTCACGGTATGCCATAGCGCAGCGCTCTTCCGGAGTAATACCTTCAATGCGCTCCACCATTACCCTGCCGTACCATGAACGGTCAAAAATGGTTATATGTCCGGTCTTGGGAAGATTGTTCCAGAACCGCCACAGATAATGATGATTAAGCTCTTTTTTATCCGGCGCGGCGATCGGAACGGCTTCATATCCGCGCGGATCGAGGGCATATGATATACGCTTTATCGCGCCGCCTTTTCCTGCCGCGTCCCAACCCTCAAAGACCATAATGACAGGGATCTTATGCTTGTATATTTTTCCGTGAAGTCTTGCAAGCTCCTTGCGTGCTTTTTTCAGTTCATCATCATATTTTGTAGGCTGGAGCGACTTGTTTTCCAGCTTTATATCCGCAAGGCTGACCGGAGGCATAAGGTCAAACTGCTTCAAGGCGTCCTTTGGCACCTCAGGATATGTACGTTCGGAATTGATCGCATTGGTTATCTGGCTGACAAGGATATTGAACACCTGAAAGCGTGTGAACCTCCTGTCGGTGGTATCTATTATCTTCCACGGGCAATATTCGGTGTTGGTCTTTTCGAGCATATCGTCAAACTGCTTGTAGTAAGCGTCATAATTCTTGTGGCGCTTTTTGTCAAGCTCGGTAACACGCCACTTTGTGGCGTTGTCTTCTTTCAGCTTCAGGAAACGCTTTTTCTGTTCCTTTCTGGAAATATGCAGGAAAAATTTTATTATCAGGTAACCGTCGTCGGTAAGCTGGCGCTCAAAAGTATTTACGGTATCGACTCTTTCGGCATATTCTTCATCGGAAATGCCCTCTTCCATTTTTGCAATGGCAAGCTCCTGATACCAGCTTCTGTCCAGAACTGACAGCGCCCCGTATTCGGGTATTTTTTCCCAGTATCTTTTCATCATCGGATAGCGGCGTTCCGCTTCGGAAGCCGGCATGGTGGAATAAACCTTAAAAAACCTCGGATCGAGCAGCTTTATCACGTCGGCTATAAGCGTTCCTTTCCCGGAAGCGCCCCAACCTTCAAGAAGTATTATAACAGGCAGTTTTTTCTCCCTGATCTTCTGCTGCAAAGCCGAAAGATTTTTTTCCAGTTCATTGGTAAGCTCCTTATAATCGTCAGATCTTCCTTTGTCCGAAAGTGCGTTTTCAAGCATATGCTTCTTCCTTTCAGTATGTTATTTCCTAAAAATGGAATTTTGTCCGGTATCCGGTATCTTCCCGGACGCTCTTTAACTATTATAACCTATTTTATCATATTCCGCAAGAAGCTATATAAATAAATATATCGTTCATAATTATTTGAAATTGCCCTAATCAGGCAGATTTATCAAATAACTATTGCATTTCAAAAAAATATATGGTATAATAATGTGTGATATCTATTCAGACGGAACTGTAAAATTCCAGGATTTTACTTTTATTCCGCATATTTATCCAAGCATAACAAGAAAGGAGAATTGTCCGCCGCTGCGGACAGTATCATAATTATGGGATTTCCTGTTGTTTCACCGGCCTTTTTAAGAGAGCTTATCGAACAGATGAAGCCTATGCAGCCAAATGAGTTCTGCGACGTTATAGTTTCATCGGCTGCTGTTGAATATTCACCCTGCCTTTGTCACAAAGAAGTAGTAAGAGCGCTGATAAAAGAAGAAAATATCCTTGCTTACAATATGTCCAATCTTCCTGATGAACAGAGCGAACAATTCATAGAACAAAGCAAGAAAATACTTGAGCTTTATCCCAATGCACGGTACTACTGGCAGATGAGAACACTTTTCATGAGCCTGCTTCAGGACAGAAGAATGCATTTTGAAAAGCGTCTGCTTCTTCTCAACTATGCCGTAAAGACCGTACAGGGAATGATAGACAAGGGTCAGCCCAACCTTATACCCAAGTTTATCGAGGACTTTACCAGACCGGACGCCGACCACAAGCCTGTTCTTGAATACTTCAAGGCTGTACGTCCAAACCCCGGATATTCCCTTGCCGACGGCATATCGCTCCTGAAATCGCTGAACAAATCCGACCCTTCATATAAAGAGGTCCTTGCGGGAATATACAAAAACCTCGGCGTATCAGGTCCGGAGACGCTGAAAATGACCGATATGAAAAAATATCTGCTTATGAGGAAGCAGTACAGCGATCTCGTTACCGGAGAAAAATCAAGATACATCGAAAACGTTGCTATAAGCTATGTATGGACATATTCGCTGCCTCTTGCAAATCCCGAATTTAATTTCTGGGATCATTTCGTATTCTTCTGCTCGCTGTATAACGCAATAAAAATAATGATAACCTGCTATGTTCCCGACGGTGAGGACGAAAAATTCGTAAAGGCAATAAGCGCCTTTGACACCGCTGTAAGAGCTTCCGATAAAAAGCTGATGAACAAGGTCATATACGCCATAAGAAATGCCGGTCAGAACAATAACGGCGACCTTGCCGTCCTTACGCTCAGCTGACCGCCCCAATCAAAATCAAAGTCAATGCCGTACAAAGCCGTAGGTAGTCTTTGTCCGGCATTTGCTGGGTAATTGCCTTTTTATATCATTTTCCGGCAGGAAATACTGCAATTCTTCAAACGATCTGCCTGCTTACAAATCGCAGGTCATATTTAAGATCCCAATATGATCGGAGGATAATTATGGATAACAACAAAAATATCGGCAAGAAAGCCGTTTCGAGAGATAACCGCCCCGAATTTCCAAAAAAAGCGGTAATAACCGGAGGTATGCCATACGGCAACAAAGAGCTCCACTTCGGACACGTAGGAGGCGTTTTTGTTTTCGCAGACGTTTACGCAAGATTTCTCAGAGACAGGATAGGCGCGGAAAATGTTATCTTTGTTTCAGGAACGGACTGCTACGGTTCGCCCATTGCGGAAAGCTACAGAAAACTTGTAAAGGAGCAAGGCTATACAGGCACTATAAAGGATTTTGTGCGTTCCAATCACGAAAGCCAGAAAAAAACTCTGGACGATTACGGCATAAGCCTTAACCTTTTCGGAGCGTCAGGACTTGGCAGAACGGCGGAAGTACACAATGAAGTCTCCGACTGGTTCATAAGAAAGCTCTATGAAAACGGTCATCTGCAAATGATCTCTACTCCGCAGTTCTATGACGAAAAGGCAGGAACATTCCTTAACGGCAGGCAGGTAGTGGGAAAATGCCCCGTTCAGGGCTGTCAGTCCGAAAAGGGATATGCCGATGAATGTGACCTCGGACATCAGTATATGCCGCAGGATCTTATTGATCCTAAAAGCACGCTCACCGGTGAAACACCTGTGATGCGGAATGTTATGAACTGGTATTTCAGGCTTCCCGAACACCTTGATATCCTGCGTGAGTATACCGACAATATCCGCCGGAAAGACAATGTCCGTCAGGTAGTGCACAAGACCATAGGCGAATTTCTTGAACCGCCGGTAATTTACATCATGAACGACTTCCGTGGGCATTACGATAAAATAAAGGATCGTCTTGCAGCGCATAAACTTATAGAAGAACCAAAGAAAACTTCTTTTACCATAGTTTTCGATACCCTTGAGGACAGGGAAAATTCCTGTACGGTGCTTGCTTCCGAGGGAATACGTTTCAGGACGGGCAAAACTCTTGTACCTTTCCGGCTTACGGGAAATATTGAATGGGGCGTTCCTGCTCCCGTTCTCGAAGGTGAAGATCCGCTTACCGTATGGGTATGGCCGGAATCTCTCTGGGCGCCTATATCGTTTACTCAGGCATATCTTGAATCTATCGGCAGGAACCGTGATGAATGGAAGGATTTCTGGTGTTCCAAAGACGCTCAGGTGTACCAGTTTATAGGTCAGGATAACATATACTTTTACGGAGTAGCCGAAATGGCAATGTTCATGGCTCTGCAAAAGGGAGAAAAACTTTCCTGCGACCCTGCCGACGGCGAACTTCAGCTCCCGATACTTGTTGCAAATCATCATATACTTTTCCTTGACAAAAAGGCTTCCAGCAGCGGTTCTGTAAAGCCTCCAATGGCAGCGGAACTTCTGGATCACTACACCGCAGAACAGCTAAGAATGCATTTTCTCAGTCTGGGACTGGGCATGAGGAGCGTGAGCTTCCAGCCCAAGCCGCTCAATCCAAATGCATCTCCCGACGAGGGCGACCCGGTAACAAAGGAAGGTTTCCTGCTTTCCAATGTATTCAACAGAATAATCCGCACCTGCTTTTACGACGTTCAGAAATATCTTGACGGCAAAATGCCTGTAGGCGCGGTAGATGAAGAAATCCTTGCAAATTCGGAAAAAGCCGTTCTGGAATATGAAAGGTTCATGTATAAGTTTGAGTTCCACCAGGTAACGTATGTGCTGGATTCCTATATCCGCCAAGCAAGCAAGTACATGGCAAAAGCCAAAGCCGAAGCAGACAAGGCTGATGATAACGATCTGCGCAGAAAGTGGCTGACAAATGTATTCCACATGATAAAGACAGCGGCGGTTCTTCTTCACCCTATCGCTCCCGGCGGTACGGAAATGATAAGGGATTATATGAACATCAGCGACGAGTTATGGAACTGGGACGGGATCTTTGATACCCTTTCCGACACGCTTTTAAAGGGTGAAAGCGAACATCAGCTCAAATTCCTTGAACCTCGTGTAGATTTCTTCAAGCGTCACGAAAGCCAGTTCTGACAAAACAACGGGGTTAGATCTGAAGCAGAGGAATGTTTTATTTTCTATTTACCGATAAATGATAATTTTGCGCTTCGCGCAAAATTCAGAATTTCCAAAACAGTCCGGTGGACTGTTTTGGACAAAGCAAAA
>CANQZR010000078.1 GCA_947628405.1 uncultured Clostridia bacterium | reverse complement strand
TTAAACGGTTTAATTTAAACTTACTTTGGGGGTGACAAAGCCCGTGGGGGCTTCCCCACAAATTATCATTTA
The DNA here is from genome assembly GCA_947628405.1 of uncultured Clostridia bacterium. Taxonomy (GTDB): domain Bacteria; phylum Bacillota; class Clostridia; order Oscillospirales; family Ruminococcaceae; genus RGIG8773. The sequence continues at coordinate 8,947 of CANQZR010000078.1, read as the reverse complement.
GTGTTAAAAGTTGAGATATTAACGGAACATGACATTCTTACCGTTCATAATGAATACAATCCAACAGGGCATAATTTTTCAAAATCAAAAAAATATTTTTGTAAATTTTTTATGAACAAGCAAAGCCGTCTGCACATATATCCGGCAGACGGCTGAATTTTATCCGGCAAAAAATTTATGTTTTCTTGTAAGCGTATTCAGCATACGAAGCCTTGTGATATTCTGATATTCCGGCTTTGCCATATAATAAATGTAATTTTCCAGCAGATTCGTATCAGGTACGGTCCTGCCCTCTATCTTGAAATTAACAAAGCCCATAGGAACGTATTTGCCGTAGATATCGTCCGGGGAAACGTGCGTTTCAAAGCCTGTAATCTCATAAAGATTAAGGCTCATGGCAGGGCACTTGAACTCCGCAGATCTGTAGGGGACTCGGTTCAGCTTGTTTCTTTTATGTTCCCATTCGTTTATCTGTTCCTGTCCTATCTGACGGTAATGCTCTCCGCGCCTCGGACAATGGGGCTGACAGCAGGCGTTTACAAGTATCTCGCATTTTCCCCTGTCCTCCTGCGGTATCTGTTCCAGAAGATCAAATTTATTGTTGAAATTATAGTCCAGAACAACATACTTGTAGTCCTTTTTAAGTTCTTCCTTAACGGCGCCGATATCCTCTATCTGCTTGCAGGTGGAAGAAGTTATTTTATAACCGGGATAATTTTTGCGGATATATTCTTCCAGAATGGGAGACATCACGATAACTTCGTTCATGCCGTTATCCGCCATTCTTAGCAGAGCATTGCCGAAACCGTCGCCAAGGTGTTCCTCTTTCAGCAGCGGATTTGTAAATGTGAACCGCAGAGGTATCCCCCTGTCGTTGAGAGTTTTTATTATCGCCGCCATAGCTCTCGGATCGGTATTCCCTCCAAGATATCTGCCGCCGTTCCATACGCTTCCGCAGAAATTTCCGAAAACGGAAGCTATTTTTATATCTTCGCGCCAACATTCAGGAAAAAGCTCCATATTTTTTATCAGCAGAAGATTAAGATACAGATGATTCATAAAATCCGGGATATGAAAATTTACACTCATAATAACGCCTTACCTTGAAAATATATTAAAATGTTTTACCTGACCTGTCAGCTCGTTAAGCATATCAAGTCTTTCCCTCCGCTCGAACTCCGGCTTGACCAGATAATGTATATACATTTCAAGCATATTTATATCGCCTATCGTTCTTCCCTCCAGCTTGAAATGTTTAAAGCCCATAGGAACATATTTTGATTCTATATCATCTGGAGATATATATGTGGAAAATTTATTCAGCATATAGATATCATGACCCATAAACTGGCACGGGAACGGCTCTCTGATAATATTATCCGCAGCTATTCCAAGGTTGCTCTGGGCTATCGTACATAATTCTATCTGATATTTTCCTATTGCGCTGTAATGATCTCCCCTGCGCTGACAATTCGGCTGGCAGCAGGCATTTACAAGTATCTCACAGCGTTCTTTATCCTTTATCTTTTCCAGTTCTTCAAATTTATTGTTCCAGTTATAGTCAAGCACAACAAGGCAATAGTCCTTTTCCAGTTCGGCATTTACTCCGTCAATATCCCGTATCTGCTTGCAGGTTGAGGAAGTTATTTTATAGCCGGGATAATTTTTACGGATATATTCCTCCAGCACGGGAGACATGACTATTACCTGATTAAGCCCGTTATCAGCCATTTTCATGATGTCATTGCTGGGCTTGTCCGAAAGATATTTTTCGGTAATGTGAGGATTTGTCATTGTAAATCTTAAAGGTATGCCTCTTTTGTTATATTCCTCCATTATCCTGCGTGACGCCTCTATGGGAGCTTTGCCTACAACGTTTCTTCCTCCGTTCCAGATAACGCCGCCGAAATTTCCGAAAACAGACGCTATCCTTACGCCGTCGCGGAAACGTTCAGGATATTTATTCATATGATCCAACAGAAGAAGATTGAGGCTGTAGTGCTCCGTAAAACTCGGGATATGATAATTGATCTCCATGTAAAATTATCCTCTCCATAATAATTTCCCCGAAAAATCATTTATTTTTTCTTCTTTTTTGAAATTATTCCGGCAATTACCGCTCCGACCGCAAGCACAGCCGCAAATATCACCACAACAAGATATACATTTGCCGAAACGTTCCCCGTAGGCGGCAATGCGGTAAGAGTAAAAAGCATTCCGATACTCCCTTTCACAAAATATATCATACACATTATATCATATCTATATAAAAAAAGTCAATAGCGCTCCGAACTGGCACAAACAAAAAACTCCCCTTGCGGACTGCCGTAAGACGGTCCGCAAAGAGAGCTGTTATTTACGAAATAATATCACGGCTGAAATAATCTTCCGTTGAAATAGATTCGGAATATCCCGACATTGAAGAAGTATCCGGAGCAAGTTCCGCATATTCTTCAAAGATCCTTACATCTCCGGTCACCGACCTGCGAAATACCGTAAGTTTTATCATTTCGCCCGGACGCTTTCCTTCCAGTGCGGCAAATACGTCGTCACTGTCTAATGTCCGTGTATCGTCAATATAGGTTATTACGTCATACGGGATTATATCGGTATATGCAACATCACAATCCTGATCTATTGCCATAACGCACAGACCGGACATTATGCCGTATTCTTTTGCCGCGGCATCTCCTATGGAAACAAAACTTATGCCTACCCTCGCCCGTGATGAAACATATCCGTTTGCAATAAGCTCCTCCGCAATGGGAACGGCGTCGTCTACAGCGATATTGAAGCCGATATTTTCATAAGTCTGATGATCCATGAGCGCCACCGCGATCCCGACCACCTGACCGTACATATTTACCAGCGCTCCGCCTGAATTTCCGGGATTCAGCGCTGCGTCGGTCTGTATACAATGGATAGATGAACTGCTTATATAGTTTGTATCTATTACCCTGTCAAGACCGGTCACATGACCGTATGTCACGGTATTTTCAAAACCTCCGCCTGCTCCGGCTATAGCGACCTCCTCGCCTATGACAAGGTCGGAGGAAGTTCCCATTTCAGCGGCAGTAAGATCCTCCCTGTTTATCTTTATCACAGCCAGATCGCTTTTTCTGTCCATGCCTACAAAAACCGCTTTCTCACTTGTGCCGTCATAAAGTTTAGCCACAATGCTGACAGCTCCGTCAACAACATGAGCGTTTGTAAGTATATAGCCGTCCGACGATATTATTATCCCCGATCCGGAAGAAACCGGAGCGTAAGGCATATCGCCGAATATCTCTATCTTCACCTGAGACGGAAGTATTCTTTCAGCCACGCCTACAGTGGTCAGGAGCCCTGTTTCCTTATCGGCGTAAAGTTCGTTTTCAAGCACAGGCTTTGGAGACGTCGGGATAACTATTTCCGTATGCTCAACATTGTCCGTAACCACACCGGCGCTGAAAAATTCGCTGCTGATCTTATTTTCCTTATCCCGTACCGCAATAGCTGCCGCCAGTATCATTATTGCCGAAAAAAGGACTGCAACGGTCATCATCAGTACCCACATAGCAGCTTCGGAAAGCCTTCTCTTTTTCGGCATACCGACAAATGGCTGACCTGCTCTGGCGCCGTCAGGTATATACCCGTTAGTGTACGGTGCGGTATCCGGACCGTAAAAGGGAGCGCCGTTCCCGGAAACATTATTATTTGCGTCGTTTGCCGACTGCAAAACTTCGGCAGATCCTTCCGCATTATCCGTTTTCTGTTCTTCGGCAGATATATTTTCCGCCGTATTGTCGGGAACTTCGGTTTCCGGCTTGTTTTCATCAAAATTATCCATGTAAGACCTCCGTTTAAATGCTGCTGTCTGTACCCGTACCTTTAAGAGAAACTTCAAATTCGGTATATCTGCCCTTTTCGCTCCTTACGGTAACGGTACCGCCGTGAAGTTTTATAAGCGAGCTGACTATTGAAAGCCCCAGACCTACTCCGGTAGGATCCATTCCGCGGGATTCGTCAGTCTTGTAAAAACGTTCAAATACCTTTGATATCTCATCTTTGGTAAGACCGTCGCCGCTGTTCCTTATCGTTATAAACGACATACCGTCCTTTTCGCTGAAGAAAAATTCTATATAACCGTTTTTATTTACAAATTTGACTGCGTTTTCCACAAGATTATATATTACCTGACCTATAAGATCCGGATCGGCGTTTATTATAAAAGACCTTCTTCCAAGCCCTCTCACATCTACGTTTTTGTCATCTATCCTTTTTTCAAAATTTAACAGTGTGGAAAAGATCACCGGTACAACGTCAAAATCTTCTTTATTGATCGCAAGCTCCCCGGCTTCGTACTTGGATATATTCAGCATCGAACGGACAAGCCTTGCAAGGCGGTCTACTTCCAAAGAAACTATTTTAAGATAATGTTCATGCTTTTCCGGAGGGATAGTTCCGTCCAGTATGCCGTCAATAAATCCTCCGATAGTAGTCATAGGAGTTTTAAGTTCATGCGAAACATTTGAAACAAAGCTCTTTCTTGCCTCTTCGATATGTTCAAGCGAACCTGCCATCTGGTTAAGGGAATTTGCAAGAAAGCCGAACTCGTTATCCTCGGAAACATACAGTTTTTTACTGAAATCTCCTTCTCCGAACCGTTTTGCAGCCATGGTCATCTCCCTTATGGGAGTAAGCATACGCTTAGTTGCCATATATAATATAACAAATATGAACGTCATTATTATAGCGGTAACAATGACCATTATCAGCACAAGTTTGAGTATGTAATCCGAAAGGCTGCTCATAGACATCCTGCCGAAAATATAGAATACCTCTCCGCCAAGCTCGATCTTACAAGCGGAGTTGAAGTAATCGTCATTATAGTAATTGTTCAGGCTGCTCAGCTCGTGATATCCTTCGGCAGGTATCTCTTCAAGCGTTGTCAGGCTGAAATTATTCTTCTTATGAGAACACGGCGGTGCTTCGGAGCATACCAAAGCAACGCCGTTTGCATCAACAAGTGTAAAATCAGCGCCCGACACTGCGGACAGATCAGAATATGTTTCATGGAGCTGTTCCTCGTCGATATATCCTGTCTCCTGTATAAGACCGGACGTTTCGGAAACAGCTTTCTCCACAAACATATCCAATAATTTCAGCTTATCGGATTTGTAATATTCACCCGATACTACAAGAAGCACTGCTCCTATGCATACAACTGCCGCAGCAAGGAACACGGAGCTTAAATAAAAGAACTCGCCTGAAATGCTGCTTTTACGCATTAGCGTCCTCGTCAGCTTCAAATTTGTATCCTACGCCCCACACGGTTTTAAGAGCCCACTTATCGGAAACTCCCTCGAGCTTTTCGCGGAGGCGCTTGATATGAACGTCGATAGTTCTTGAATCGCCGTAATACTCAAATCCCCATACTTCATCAAGAAGCTGGTCACGGGTATACACGCGGTTAGGATTGGAAGCAAGATAGAAGAGAAGCTCCAGCTCCTTAGGAGGAGTATCCATTACCTTTCCGTCCACACGGAGCTCATATCTCGTCATATTTACAACGAGCTTATCGTAGCGTACTTCCTTTACCTCGGCTTCGCTGCCCGACTGACTTATGCGGCGTGCAACAGCCTTTATTCTTGCAATTACTTCCTTGGTATCAAAAGGCTTTACGATATAATCGTCAGCACCGAGTTCAAGACCGAGTACCTTGTCGAAAGTTTCGCTCTTGGCGGTTATCATAATTATAGGAACGTTTGATTTTTTCCTTATTTCGCGGCATACCTGCCAGCCGTCAAGTTCAGGGAGCATTATATCAAGAAGAACTATATCGGGCTTGAGGGCATTGAATTTTACAACAGCTTCTTCTCCGTCGTGAGAAATAATGACCCCCCAGCCTTCCTTTTCAAGGTAGAGCTTCAAAAGCTCGCAGATGTTGTTGTCGTCGTCGACTACTAAAACTTTTCCGAGTGCCATAATTTGACCATCCTTTCAATAGTGCCGTCTTTGGAATGCGGTTGAAGTGTGGTTGAGCGGTCGCGCGCAATATCCGTAAACGCATAGACAAGCGGTTGCGCGGCAAAAAACAGCTTTATACTTTGTGCGCAGAAAAGAAAGCGAAAAAATTATTACTAACACTATATACATTTTTAATTATATCAGATAAAATAGCATTATAATTTACTAAATTATGAATTAATAGTTTCATATTTGTAAATTTAACAAAATATCACTATTATTATTAAAAAATCAAAATAAAAAATTCATTTTTTAAGAAATCCCTCACTTATTTGTTATTATCTGTAAAAAGTGTGGTTTCTTTATTTTTTAACGGTATATTTTTCGGACAAAAAATATACCTGCGGAGAAATTTCCGCAGGAATATTCTTATACATTTCAGACCCTGAGTTCCGCACCCAGTTCTTCAAGAGCTTTCAGAACGCGCTTTACGGCAGCGTCTGCCTGATCGTCGGTAAGAGTTCCCTCATGAGAACGCATTGAGATAGAATATGCAACGGACTTTTTGCCCTCGGCGATCTGTTTGCCCTTGTAAACGTCAAAAAGCGTTACCGATTCAAGCACCTTGCCCACTGATCTTTTGATAGCTTTTTCAAGCTCCGCAACGGGAAGAGTCTCGTCGCAGACGATAGCAAGGTCTCTTGTGATCGCAGGGAATTTAGGCAGCGGCTTGAAAACTTTAACAGCCGTGGCTTCTTCCATAAGTTCGGTAAGGTTTATTTTTGCGGCATATGCCTTTGTTCCTATGCCGTAATTTTCAAGAACTTCCGGGTGAAGTTCGCCGATTATGCCGAATACTCTGCCGCCCTTGGAAATTACCGCGCAGCGTCCGGGGTGGAAGCTGTCAGCTTCGGCAAAAACGCTTGTATCGGTGCAGGCAGTATATTCAAAGTCCTCTACGCCTGCAAGGTCAAGCATGGAATCTATGATACCCTTGATGTCGTAAAAATCCTTTTTGCCGCCGTACATTCCCACTGAAAGGCGGACGGGTTCGTCGGGAAGTTCCTCGCCGCCCGGGATATATTCGCTGCCGATCTCAAACAGGCATACTTCGGGATTCCTGCTGTTGTAATTCCTTGCAAGGACTTCGCACATTGACGGAAGCACTGATGTTCTCATCACGGAAGTATCCTCACCCAAAGGATTGGTGATAACAACGGTATTCCTTAACGGGCTGTCAGCAGGCAGGCGGATCTTGTCAAAATATTTCGGGCTGATAAACGAGTATGTTGTTATTTCATATGCGCCCATGGCAGTCATTGCATTGGCTACGGTCCTCTCAAACTTCTGCTTTTCGGAAAGCTGCGCTTCGGCAACTCCGCGGATAATGGTCTTGGGAATATTGTTGTAGCCGTAAAGCCTTGCAACTTCCTCCGCAATATCGGCTTTGCACTCTATGTCTATCCTTACGGACGGCGCATAAGCCTTGCCGTTCTCCACCTTGAAGTCCAGTTTTTCAAGATACTTTATCATTTCGGCTTCGGGAATATCCGTGCCGAGGAAATTATTTATCCATTCCGCGTTAAATTCAACGCCCTTTGGGGTTTTGTCGGAATAGTCCGCGTCGATAAACGTTTTTACAACTTCGCCGCAGCCGAGCATTTCGACCAGTTCAAATGCTCTCATAAGCGCAGGATAAGCGTTCTGTGGGTCAAGACCTTTTTCAAAGCGCGCGGAAGCGTCCGTTCTCATTCCCAGAGCCTTTGCGGTGGTGCGGACGGAAGCGCCGTCAAAGCAAGCGGATTCAAAAACAACGTCTACCGTATCGTCCATAATTCCGCTGTATTCGCCGCCCATTACGCCGGCAACGGCAACGGGCTTTTCCGCGTCGGCGATAACCAGCATATTCTCGTTAAGTTCTCTTTCAACTCCGTCAAGTGTGGTGATAGTTTCGCCGTTCTTTGCGTTGCGGATATTTATTTCAGAACCGTTTATATAGCGGATATCAAAGGCGTGCATGGGGTGACCGTATTCAAGCATCACATAGTTGGTGATATCGACAAAATTGTTTATTGGACGTACTCCGCTGGCACGGAGGCGTTCTCTCATCCACCTTGGAGACGGAGCGATCTTAACATTCTTTACAACGCCTGCAATATATCTTGGGCAGAGTTTTGTGTTGTGTATGGTGACTTTCAGCATGGAATTTATATCGCCGTCAACGCCCTTGAATATGGGAGTTTTCACCGTATATGGGCGGTCAAAAGTTGCGTGTGTTTCTCTTGCAAGACCGATAACGGACATACAGTCGGGGCGGTTGGAGGTTATCTCAAATTCAACGGAAGTATCGTTCAAGCCGATAGCTTCGCGGATATCCTGACCCAGTTCAAAGGGAGCGCAGCCCTCTTCCTCCTGCATGATAAAAATTCCGTCCGCGATCGCATACGGAAAATCATGCGTTGTAAGACCAAGTTCGCCAAGGGAACAGAGCATACCGTTGGATTCCACGCCGCGCAGCTTGCCTTTCTTTATTTTAACGCCGTTCGGGAGGGTAGAACCGTCCATTGCAACGGGAACAATGTCCCCTGCTTTTACGTTTGACGCGCCGGTAACTATCTGTATCGGCTCGCCGTTTCCGGCTTTGCCCACGTCCACCTGACACACAACAAGGTGATCGGAATTTTCGTGCGGAACTACCGAAAGAAGTTTTCCCACAACGACTTTGCTTATCTCCGAACCCTCCGTTTCCCAGCGCTCGACTTTTGAGCCGGAAAGGGTCAGTCCCGAGCAAAATTCTTTTATAGGCATATCCGACACGTCAATGTAATCGTTCAGCCATCTCATTGAAAGATCCATTTAAATCTATCCTTTCGTTATTTTGTTGAATTTATTCTATTTTCAAGTTCACTCTGAAAAAACATGGGGTCAAATTTCTGATAGCCGCTTAAATTTATTTCGCGCTTTTTTCCGCGTAATGAAATTATTACTCTGTAGCCGC
>CANQZR010000077.1 GCA_947628405.1 uncultured Clostridia bacterium | reverse complement strand
AAGGACGATATGTTTATAGTTTCGGCGGTAAATGTTTTCCCAAGCGATATTGAAGCAGTTATCCGCGAACAGCAGGGTATTACGGGAGAATATCTTATCCGTGTATTTGAAAAGGATTTTACCTGCAAGTATTCCGTTGAAATTGAAAAAAATTCCGACAACCCCAAAACAGATGAAGAAGTTGCACAGAATGTTTCGGACGCATTGAAAGCGCGTATCGGAGTAAAACCGTATAAAGTTGAAGTTCACCCTGACGGCGGATTAAATACACGTTCAGAACATAAATCAAAACGTTTGATAGACGAGAGAAAACTTGATTATAACATTTAATTTTACAATTTTAAAATTAAAATAAGGAGAAATTAAAAATGCCCCGTATTTCATCACGAACAGAAACATTTACCGATTCGGTGATACGCAGAATGACCCGTGTTTCCCTGCAATACGGGGCGGTAAATCTTTCACAGGGATTTCCCGATTTTGAGCCGCCGAAAGAAATTTTAAACCGTCTTGCGGAGGTCGCAAAAGAAGATTTCCACCAATATTCCATAACATGGGGAGCGCAGAATTTCCGAGAAGCGCTTGCGGAAAAGCAGTCGCGCCTTATGGGACGGAAAATTGATCCCAACAGTGAAATTGTCGTGACCTGCGGCAGCACCGAAGCCATGATGGCGGCAATGATGACCGTTACCGATCCGGGCGATAAAGTAATTGTTTTTTCGCCTTTTTATGAAAATTACGGCACAGACGCAATTCTTTCTGGAGCAGAACCGATATATGTTCCGCTCATTCCGCCGGAATTTAATTTTGATGTTGACGTTCTGGAAGCGGCGTTCAAGCAGAAACCCAAAGCGTTGATCCTTTGCAATCCGTCCAATCCATGCGGAAAAGTTTTTACATATGAGGAACTTAAAATAATTGCAGATCTTGCGGAAAAATATGATACTTTCGTAATTACCGATGAAGTTTACGAGCATATTGTTTATGAACCCAACAAGCATATTTATTTTTCCTCTTTGCCGAATATGCAGGAGCGGACAATTTCCTGTTCGTCACTTTCAAAAACATATTCAATAACAGGCTGGCGCTTGGGATATATTATCGCTTCTGCGGAAATTATCGACGCGGCAAAAAAAGTGCATGATTTTCTCACCGTGGGAGCAGCCGCACCGCTTCAGGAAGCAGCAGTTGTGGGCTTGAAATTCGGCGATAAATATTACAAGGATTTGCAGGAAAAATACACGCAAAAGCGTGATCTGTTTTTAAAAGGTCTTGATGACATCGGGATAACCCACACCGTTCCGCAGGGAGCATATTATGTTCTTTTGGATATTTCGGAATTTGGATTTGATTCCGATCTGGAATTTTGCGAAACGCTTGCCCGTGATGTTGGTGTGGGAGCAGTTCCGGGATCAAGCTTTTTCCGTGAACCTGTCGATAATTTGATACGCTTGCATTTTGCCAAAAAAGAAGATACTCTGAACGAGGCTCTTAGCCGTTTGGAAAACATACGAAAGAAGATCCCTTCAAGGAAATAATTAAAAGGACATCGGTAACGGTGTCCTTTTTGAATTATATGATCTTATTTCCACAAGGTCAGCCATACACATGTAGGTTTGTAACTCATCATTGACAAACCTACGATCTGCAAATTTTTATTGAGCCGCTTGACAAAAAGCAAGCGAAATGTAGTTTTGTCGAGTCGGTCCACATCTTAATTAAATTTTTGTATATTTATAAAGATTGTATACATATGATTTTAATTCATCAGTTTTGATAAGCTCTATGCAGAATATAATGATCGTTTACACAATTCTGAACTGATAAATCATGACAGTCAAAACTGCTATGCTTTTGATGCCTTGCGTAAACATTTTGAAATATTACATCTCTATCAAAAAAAACACCGATTATTTTATGTTGCAATGACAAGAGCAAAAGACAATTTGTACATAGCTTATGTCATGCAGAAAACAGTTTATTTATTGATAAATTGTTCGAAAATTAGAATAGGGAGAAATGCATCAAATATTCAACATCAAATTATAATGAATGGCAGAATTTTGATCCATCATCTGATATAAAACATTTTTATTTTCGTTGTTTTGGGTATATATTATCTTATTGCAAGTTGAAATTCAGCTTACAAATCGTTTAAACAATTCTTTTACTTTGACAATATCAAAGCAAATGATCTCGTCAAAGTCATAGTCCGACAAAATGTAACGTACAAAGCGACAGCCAAGATAGTAACCCACGTCACCATGACCATTATAGTTTACCCAATCGCCGAAATAACGCTGATCGGCAAATGACATTGTTTTCAGATCTTTTGTAAAATCCGATCTGATCTGTTCAAAATGATCATCACACCACGATTTCCAGCCGTTTTTATCCTGATGATAAAATGTGGGATCGTCAACAATTATCTGCTCAAAGCACATTGCTATGCCCTCCGTAAAAAGCTGCCAAAGAAACATATCTTCATTCTTATCAAATTCACATTTAAATGTTCCATACTGTTTTTGATAAACATGACCGAGTTCGTGGTAAATAAGTCCGCGCATATCATTGATATTGCACCAATCCAGTTCAAGTATTTTCTCCATACCAAGCAGTATTGCTGCCTTTCCGCAATATTCTGTTACCCAGCCTGCACCGTTACAAAGACCGAGATAAAAAACAATACTAACATCAAGACTTTTTCCGAAACGCTCATATATAATGCGTTCCAGATCTTCAGTTGCTTGCAAAAATGAATTATGGGCAAATTCACGCTGTTGTGGATCTTGTATAACGTGATCCAGCACGGATAAATAATATTTATCGGAAAATTCTTCATTACATTGTGCATTTTTAGCATCTGCCACAAGGGTTTGGAACAACCCCGGAAGCGCAGCGTCAATATATTTTTTCCACCTATCAAAAGAAAATCCTGAACTGTTATAAGATGTCAATGCAGAAGAATATGTATCAATAATTTTCATGATAGTTGATCTCCATTTCAAAATATGTTATGTAAATACTTGATCGTTTTATGATATAATTATATCATTAGATAACTCCAAATAAATCGGGATATATTTATAAGTGTTGAGAGTTAAGAGTTGAGATATAAAAATCTAAATCTAAATCTGCTCCCCTTTTTTGTAGAGTAGCCGCAAAACCATTGAAAACACTCTTGTATGCATGATCGTTGATTACATTTTAACAGGATAAACCGTCACGTCTTGAATTTAAGATGTGACGGTTTTCAGTGCAGTGTTTATTATCTCCAAAAGAGTTTAACAGAATAATTTCGTTATCGCCGTTTGTGTTTTTTCTTACACCATACAATTCATAGCAGCCAACTATACCGGGATGTGTAATATCAGTAGATTAAAAGCCATATGAATTATTTTTCTACATAAACATAAGGAGCAATTTTTTCAAGTTTCTTTTCTCCTATGCCTTTTACGTTCAAAAGATCCGATACTTCGCTGAATCCGACTGTCTGTGCATATTCCACGATCGCATCAGCGGTCACTTCACCTACTCCGTTTATCTGCATAAGTTCTTCTTTTGTTGCGGAATTAAGTTCAATTGATTTGATATTATCTGTCAATGCTGTTTCCGTTATTTCTTCATCAGCAATTGTTGTTTCAATTGTCTCGACTGTAAATTCCGGCGAAATATAAACATATTTTCGGATATTTTTAAGCTTTTTTTCGCCTATCCCACTTACGTTTATAAGCTCGTCGACGGAATGAAAATATCCATTATTTTCACGGTAAGAAATTATTTTTTCGGCAGTTGAAATTCCGATACCTTTTATATTTATAAGTTCTTCCGCGGTAGCAATATTTATATCTATTGGAAAAGTTATGGCTGACGCGGTTTCGGAAATTTCTTCGGAAACATCAGGCGATATAGTTGTTATTTCTTCAAATTCCGCAGAAACATAAATAAATTTCCGCATTTTATCCAGTGTTTTTTCGCCTATCCCGTCAACATTAAGAAGTTCGTCAACAGAATGAAAATATCCGTTATTTTCACGATAGGAAATTATTTTTTCGGCAGCTGAAATTCCGATACCTTTTATATTTGTAAGTTCTTCTGCGGTAGCAATATTTATATCTATGGGAAAATTTATCACCGAAACGGTTTCGGTATCAGCCTGACTGAACGAATATGAATAAGTTTCGTCGCCGTCTTCCCATAGATCGCGGTCATCGCATTTTTCTGCATCGGTGTGATCTGCTCCCTCGAGCTGTTCACTTGAAAGCGTAACGACAACGGGCGCAGATAGTTCGTAATATTTATCTGAAATGCCATAAATAGCCATTGATAAAATTGCCATTAAAGTACAAACACAAAGTGCGGTAAGTCTGTTTTTCATAATATCAGCCTTATAATTTGTCATAAAGTATGATTAAATAATATCATATTTTATAAATATTTTCAATGTTATTGCCGATTTTTGTTATAATAAACAATAAAATTAACGTGTAATTTGTTAAAACACACAATGGAATTATACTATGCAAACATAAACTACATATAGTCGGACTTAGAATTTATTTTAATGTAAATTTATTCCATGTACAAAATGCCCTCCGCACTTGTGCGAAAGGCATTGTTTGAAAACATAATTATAGTTTGGAAAATGATGATTTGTATGGAAGCCCCATGGGCTTTGTCACCTCCAAAATAAGTTTAAATTAAGCCGTTATTTGTCCGCTAAAGTTACAAAAACCTGCGGAAATCGCTTGATGTTTTTACTTTAAAAAGTGCCAATGACATTCAGTTAACACACCGTAGTGCACCTGTGCATCAAAATTGCCGTTTTTACCATTTTCGCAAAAAAGAGGTACCAAATCCGCAATGGAGATCCTTTTTTAGAGGATTGCTGATAGAATATTTTTGTCGAATTAAAAGGCTTTTTGTAAATCGCACAGCTCAAAAATCAGGAGGAATTATTGTGGATCAGGAAAAACTATTTGTGAACGCTTGTGACAACAACAGACCCTGCCCGTGTACTTATGACTGCCCACGGCATGGAAAATGCTGTGCCTGCGTGGCACACCACCGCGACAACAACGAGGGCGTTCCCGGGTGCTTCTTCTCAAAAGAAGCAGAGGCGACCTACGATAGGAGCATAGAAAATTTGGCGAAGGATAAGGGACTACTGTAAGCGGAGAAAAACAGATCGGAAAAGTTGCAGAAAGGAGATCTGATATGAATTGGTTTTGGAAAAAGAAAACACTTTCCTTTGATGAAGCGGCAAAATTCAACTGGGAATTGGATACCAACGCCGAATTAAGGCAAAAGCATGACGAGCTTGCAAAACAATATTCAAATCTGAGCGAAAAGGAATACCGGCGAGAGCTCCTGCTGTTATTTCGTGAAAACGGGCTGATCATTGATTCGGATCAGCTTGATACGCTTCTGCTTCTGCGGCGTAAAACGGATCAGATGCTGCTGCGGCAGGAGGCGAACAATGATGAAGCGACAATGTAAGTTTTGTACGGTGATGTTCCTGCTTATGATGTTTTTGACTTCCTGCGGACAGAAAATAAATACTGCGGAATCTTCTCTGTGGCAAGAGGCTGTAAGCGACGCGGTATTCGCCGAGGATGATGAAATATATCCGCTTGTCACTCTGACAGCTGACGACAACCGGGTGATCTGGGACGATACCGGTGAAAAAGTCCTGCTGTTAACATGGCATAATTATCCGAGCGAGTGCGCTCCCGGAACATCTATCGGGGAATACGGCGATATTTGGGCGACTTCGCTCGGGGAGATGAAAAGCTGGTTTATTGAAAACGAAGAAGAGATAACTGATTGGGAGCTTCGGTTTTCACAGCTTCTCGGCGTGCATGAGAATGAGGGATACACCAGATTCACCGCTTTCTGGGTATTGCCGCAGGATGTTGTACGTCCTGCGTTTGTCACGGATGTGACAAAGCAAATGGAAAATGATTACAGCCTTGTCGTAGGAGAGTGGAAAGAATGGTTTGATCCCAACATACTGTTTTCCTATTTTGAAAGCGATTACCCCTGGACAAGATTGGGATATACTTACGATTGGGGCGGTGCGCAGGAATATGGGCTGACTGAATTTCTGGTGCGCGATCCGTCACGGACGGAAATTGCTTTCACCTTGACAACTGATGAATTTGTTGAATATTTAAAGAATTGTGAAGATGATTAAAATGTGAAAGATCATTACATTATTTATAACGACAGCCCTGATAATAACCTGTCCGGCAGGCTGCTCTTCAAAGGAAAATGATCCTGTGGCAGGGAAAAGGGCAGCGTATATCATGTATATGTCCTCCTCGCCCATTTTTGAGCTGTGGTCCGAGTCATTTACAGCGACGGCAAAATCCCTCGGCATGAAGGCGGACAAAGCGGCAAAAAATGAACCTGTCAATATTCTTCAGGTGCAGGAAGAAAATTACATCATTGCCTTTGACCGCCGTCAATTCGGTTATCAGCTTTACGAAACATCAGGGAAGATCAAAACGCAGGAGCAGGTCATGTCAGGACAGAATATTACGGTTAAAGATCTTTCTGATGTGACGGAGGACGCCTATAATGATCGGAGCTTTATGCCGTTTCTTGCTCTTGATAAACAATAATTCTTTGCGGAATATCAGTCTTACGACTTTGACCGCTAAAGCGGAGGGGCTTTATACCGTGACCTCTCCGAAGCCTGAGGAGGCGAAAATGAATGAACATCAGGACAATTAAGAAAAAACATCTGTGTATTTTGGCAGTTATACTTGCGGCTGCACTGCTTTTGGGAGTTTTGGGCGTGTGCATTGCAAGGGGCAATGCAAAAGCGAACGACATCATCATTTTATATACGAATGACGTGCATTGCGCCGTTGATGACGATATCGGCTACGCCGGACTTGCGGCATACAAACATTGGTGCGAGCAAAATACCCCTTATGTTACGCTGGCAGACTGCGGAGACGCTCTGCAGGGCGACGCCATGGGAGCGGTCACAGAGGGGGAATATCCGGCGGAGCTTATGAACCGTACAGGATATGACTTCGCGGTGCTCGGGAACCATGAGTTTGACTACGGAATGGAGCAGATCGACCGGCTTATGGAGATAAGCGGCGCTCAGTATCTCGGCTGCAATATCCGATATACCGGGGAGGGCGGCGCAGCAGCGTTTCTCTCCCGGCTTCTGCCGTATAAGATCGTATCCTACGGCAAGGTGAAAGTCGCCTTTATCGGTGTTTCAACGCCTGAGAGCATTGCAAAATCCGTTCCGACGTACTTTTGTGATGACAGTGGGAACTATGTATACGATTTCTGCGGCGGAAGCGGAGAAGAATTATACGAATGCGTTCAGGAAAACGTGGACGCCTGTTTGAAAGACGGTGCGGATCATGTCGTGATCCTTGCACATCTTGGAACTGACGAATCGTCCTCGCCGTTTACTTCCCGTGAGCTGATCGAAAATACAAAGGGGATCGACGCCGTGCTGGACGGTCATTCCCACAGCGAGATCTCCTGCGACGTGGTAAAAAATATCGCCGGAGAAAACGTGCTTTTATCCTCGACTGGCACGGGGCTTTGCAATATCGGCCGCCTCACGATCACCGCGGATGGGAATATCCAGACGGGGCTGATCGAGGCGTATCCCGAGGCGGACAGCGAAATGTCGGACAGCATAGAAAGCATGGAAGAAAAGTTTGAAGCCGAGCTGACAAAAAAAGTTGCCGTATCGGAGGTAGCGCTTACGACCGTTTCCGATTCCGGCTTGCGCATTATACGGAACAGGGAAACCAATCTGGGAGATCTCTGTGCAGATGCCTACCGGGCCGTATCCGGGGCGGATATCGCGCTTGTGAACGGCGGCGGTATCCGCGCGGATATTCCAGCAGGAGAGATCACCTATGAAGATATCCTGAACGTGCATCCCTACGGAAATTCCCTCTGCGTGGCAAAAGCCACCGGACAGGAAATACTGGACGCTTTAGAAATGGCAAGCCGCTTCTGCCTGTCAAGCCCCGACGACGGAGAAAACGCCGTGGGCGAAAACGGAGGTTTTTTGCAGGTATCAGGGCTTAAATATGTTATTGACACCTCTTTGGAGTCCACGGTGGAGACGGACGAGCAGGGAAATTTTCTCTCCTGTGGGAACAGCCGGAGGGTAAAGAACGTCATGGCCCTTGAGGAAGACGGCAGCTATACTGAGCTTGCACCCGATAAGGTATATACGGTAGCGTCCCACAATTATATGATCAAGGAGGGCGGAGACGGACTGAATATGTTCATGGACAACGATCTGATAACTGATGAGGGAATGGCAGATTATGAGATACTTATGACGTATTTTAAAGACGAACTTAACGGAACGGTGGGGGACGAGTACGCCCTGCCGCAGGAACGAATAGAGATCAAATAAAGACTTGGAAGGAGAAAAAATATGATAACATTTATCATTGCCCTGATCGTTTTGCTTGTAGGATATCTGATCTACGGGCGAATAGTTGAAAAAATCGTCGCTCCAAGCGACGCCCCTACGCCGGCTATGGCTCACCCCGACGGAGTGGACTTTACGCCCATGAAGAAGTGGAAGGTGTTTTTGATCCAGCTTCTTAATATAGCCGGAACGGGTCCGATCTTCGGGCCGCTTATGGGTGCTGTATTCGGACCTGTGGTGTTTTTGTGGATAGTGCTGGGGTCCATACTCGGCGGAGCGGTGCATGATTATCTGTCCGGAATGGCTTCGGTAAGAAACGACGGCGATTCCATATCGGAGATCGTCGGCAAATATCTCGGCACTGCGGCAAAACAGGTCATGCGTATTTTTTCCGTTGTCCTGCTTGTGTGCGTAGGAGCGGTATTCACTACAAGCCCTGCCGGACTTCTTGCAAGGCTTACGCCCGACTTTATGAATACCACATTCTGGATAGTGGTAATAATGGCATATTATGTTCTGGCGACGCTGCTTCCTATCGACAAGGTCATAGGAAAGCTCTATCCCGTGTTCGGCGTTGTGCTTATGTTTATGGCGGTCGGGATAATCGGTGGACTTATCTTCGGAGGCTATACGCTTCCCGAACTTACTGCCGAAACTCTTGCCAACCTGCACCCTGACGGAAAGCCGATCTGGGCTTATATGTTCGTAACTGTGGCGTGCGGAGCGGTATCGGGCTTCCATTCCACGCAGTCGCCCATGATGGCAAGATGCATTGAAAGCGAAAAGCAGGGACGTATGATCTTTTACGGCGCAATGCTTGCGGAAGCCGTTATCGC
>CANQZR010000076.1 GCA_947628405.1 uncultured Clostridia bacterium | reverse complement strand
GGGGTCAAATTTCTGATAGCCGCTTAAATTTATTTCGCGCTTTTTTCCGCGTAATGAAATTATTACTCTGTAGCCGCTGTGAACACCGTTTGTTCTGATATCGCGTATTTTACAGTCGGTGATTTCATCATACGCCGCAACTATAGGCGACGAGGGGGCGAAAAAGAAACCGTCAAGAAAATAGGCAGGCTCCGAAGAAGACTCGGTAAGATATATCTGCGAACACAATTTCCCGTAATCCTCATCGGAAAGGCTTTGCAGGTAGGAAGCCGTTTCAGCCATTCCCCTTGAGACATAGAATATCTGCCATGCAAAGCAGAAAATGCCTACAACTCCGAAAATTCCGCCTGCTATGTTCCATAAAATGACAATGGAATTTTTCATAACATAGAAGCCGCCCACCGAAAACAGCGCAAGCAGTATCAGCGCAAAAATTTTCATCGGTGCGAAAGCCGCTTCTCTGCGGCATTTTTTAAGAACGGGGCAGGTCTTTCTGTCAAACTGCATTATAAATGTCTCCTCTCTTTAAGTTCGGAAATAAATCTGAGGAGTTCACTCTCCTGCTTCAGGCTTAGTTTTATTACCCTGCTGGCGCCGTAGGAATTAACTATTGCTTCGTAGCCGACAGGCGTTCTTCTTCGGCGTCTTGTTCTGGTCTTAAAACTTGTTATATCTGTATATTCGATAAGCAGCGGCACTTTCGGAGAAAACAGCCATTGGCTGAAATAATATATAGGCTTTGAATAGGGCGCGGCTTTTTCAAATTCGGAAAGCAGCCCCTCATATTCCTCGTCCGTAAGATACTCGATATCCTCCGCAATTTCTTTAAGACCGCGTAATCTTGAATATATATCGCCGACAAATTTATAAGCCAGAAATGCTATCAGGAACAGACTTATCAATAATGAAACTATCCCTTTGAATTTCTCGCGCAGTTCAATAATAAAGCCGGCCACGCAGATAAACAGCATACTTGCATAGAATAATGACGAAAATATCGCTTCCACATTGAAGAGCGCCTTTTTGCGGCATAATTTCAGTATCGGGCAAGACCTTGTCCTTTTGTCAAATTTCATATCCCACTCCTCAGAACTGTCCCAGGAACCTCATATCGTTCTCATAAAGCAGACGGAGATCGTTTATCTCGTAACGTCCCATTGTGATACGTTCAAGACCGATACCGAATGCAAATCCGCTGTATACCTCCGGGTCTATGCCGCAGCCCTCAAGGACTTTCGGGTGTACCATACCCGCTCCGAGGACTTCTATATATCCCTCGTTCTTGCACATGGGGCAGCCCTCTCCGTGACAGTTGAAGCACATTATATCAACTTCTGCGGAGGGCTCGGTATATGGGAAATGGTGAGGACGGAGACGTATCTTGCAGTCCTCGCCGTAAAGACGTTTCATAAGCAGTTCCAGCGTTCCGTTAAGGTCAGCCATGGTTATGCCCTTGTCGATAACAAGTCCCTCTATCTGGTGGAATATAGGCGAATGTGTAGCGTCCACCGCGTCAGAACGGTAGACCCGTCCCGGAGAGATTATCCTTATAGGCGGCTTTTTCTTTTCCATTGTTCTTATCTGAACGGAGGAAGTCTGCGTTCTGAGAACTACATTATCGTTGATGTAGAATGTATCCTGTGTATCCCTTGCAGGGTGATGCTTAGGCATATTCAGCGCCTCAAAGCAGTAGTGATCCGTCTCGACCTCAGGACCCTCCACGACTTCAAAGCCCATGCCGAGGAAAATTTCCTTGACGTCGTTAAGCGTGACCGTCAACGGGTGGAGCTTTCCTACGTTCTGCTTCTTTCCGGGGAGCGTAACGTCTATAGTCTCCTCTTTGAGCTTTCTTGCCGCAAACTCCGTCCTGAGTATCTCCGCTCTTTCGGTTATCTTCTCCTCGATAGTCCTGCGGACGTCGTTTGCAAGCTGACCGATCACCGGTCTTTCCTCTGCTGAAAGCTGACCCATTTGTTTAAGAATGGCGGTCAGTTCTCCCTTTTTGCCAAGATACTTTACGCGGAGATTTTCAAGAACGTCAGCCGCGCCGCATTCCGTCAGCTCTTTTTCAGCAAGCTGTCTGATCTTTTCAAGCTGTTCCTTCATTGTGTACCTATCCTTTCAGAAAAAATTATCCCTGAACAAAAAAGTCTTATCCGACTGCGGGACAAGACTTGCCTTGCTTTTTACCACCCATAATCAAAGCCGGTGCTGTCAACTGCACCGAGTTCTTTGCCTTAACGCGGCATACGTTTCCGCCTACTTGCCTTATGCAAGGTTTCAGCAGGACCATTCACGGGTGAAATTTCACCATGCCGGAGCGTGAAAAGCTTTCAGCAAATGCTTTTCTCTCTGGAAGCGCCCATACCGTCACGGCTACTTTGCCCGGTCGCTATGTTTCGGGGACATTTACATAATTCTATTATAAACAATAACGTCACAAATTGCAAGCAATTTTTTATTGAAACACAAAAAATTTTATGGTATAATATAATTTATACAAAATTCGGACGTCAACAAGGCTTTGTTTTTTAGGAGGAAATTTAAAATATGGATATTTTTGTTGAACAGATCGTAAAAAAAGAACCCACCGGCAAGGATCTGGCTGTCAGGATCGCCGTTATCGCAGGAATGATACTGCTGATCGCCGTATCGCTTTTTGTGTTTCTTTTCGTATTTCCGCTGCTCGGGCTTGCTCTTCTGGCAGGAACGATATTCGGCGGCTGGTACCTTATCACCGGCACCGACTGCGAATATGAATACATTGTCACCAACGGAGAAATGGACATCGACAAGATAATCGCCAAAAGAAAGCGCGTGCGCCTTATGACTGCAAAAGCCTCGTCGTTCGAGGCTTTCGGCGAATATGAGAACGCACCCGAAGCGGAAAGCGGAGTTACCACGGTCTACGCTGCCGGCAGAAATGAAACGCCGGACGAAAACGGCAGCATTTCTCCGTTAAAGACTTATTATGCCGATCTTAAACACCCGTCCGCAGGAGCGGTAAGGCTGATATTCACCCCCGAACAGAAAGTTATCGACGCACTTTCGCCGTTCTTTCCCCGTCAGCTCAAGATCGAACTGTCAAAACGGGATTAAGGGAGGAAAATAATATGTTCTTTCCAACGCCCCGTCAGATGAAAACCATTGAAGAAAATTCCGACCGAAGCGGCGTTTCCTACCGCGAACTTATGGAAAACGCAGGCGGTGAGCTTGCTATCTTTATTGATAAGGTCGTTTCCGAAAGAAAACTTTCACGAAATATCGTTTTTCTCTGCGGCAGCGGAAACAACGGCGGAGACGGCTTTGTCGCCGCAGGAGCGCTTGCGGAGAACGATTTTTCCACAGCCGTTATCCTTGCCTGCGGAAAGCCCTCCACACAGCTTGCCGCTCTGGAATTTCACTGCATGACCGATACCGGCGGCGTTGAGATCATTGACCTTAAAAACAGCCGTGACGAGGCTTTCCGCCGCATTTCAAAAGCCTCCGTTATAGTTGACGCGGTTTTCGGCACAGGATTTCACGGCTTTCTCCCGGCTGATATAAGGGAATGTTTTGCCCATGCGGAAAAATGTGACGGAATAAAGATCGCAGCAGATGTTCCCTCCGGCGGCGACTGTCTCAGGGGGACCGTTTCCGAGGGGACTATGAAATGCGGCTATACTCTTACTTTTGGTTACAAAAAAATAGGAATGACCATGTATCCGCTTGCCGATCTGTGCGGCAGTATCATCACCGCCGATATCGGTTTTTCGGACGGCTGCACCGGCGATACGGACTATCTGCCCGAACTTTTTGATGAAAATGATACTTTTAAAGCCATACCTCCAAGGCATAAAAATTCCCATAAGGGAGATTTCGGCAGACTGCTGAATATTGCGGGCTGCTCCGGAATGAGCGGCGCAGCAATGCTTTCCTCAAAAGCGGCTCTCAAATGCGGAACGGGGCTTGTTACCCTTGCTTCCGCCGAAAAAGTCATTGACCGCATTTCTTCCGCAATACCGGAAGCGACATATCTTCCCCTTGCGGAGGACAGCGGAGGAACTATCGCCGGCATCTCAGCAGACACTGTTATAAAAGGAGCGGCAAATAAGACTGCGATCTCAATAGGCTGCGGTCTTTCCGTTACCGACGGAACAAAAAACATTGTAAAAAATGTGATAAAAGAAGCGGCGTGTCCCATTATTCTGGACGCAGATGGCATAAACTGCATATCGGACAACATAGATATTATCAAGGACGCGAAAAACAAGCTGATCATCACGCCCCATGCCGGAGAACTTGCAAGAATAGCAGGTATATCTCCTGCTGAAGCCGCTGCCGACCGTCTTACTATCGCTGTGAACCTTGCGCGTGAATATGATATTATCGTTGTCGCTAAAGGCGTTCCCACATTTATCGTGGGAGACGGAAAGGTCTTTGTTGTTCCGGCAGGAAATCCCGGACTGAGCAAAGGCGGCAGCGGAGATGTCCTCACGGGGATCATTGCCGGTCTGTGCGCTCAGGGAATAGCGCCGCTCAAAGCTGCGGCAGCAGGAGTTTTTCTGCACGGCGCAGCAGCTGACGAAGCTGCGGCAAGGTATTCCATGGCTGCAATGCTGCCTTCCGACGTGATAGAATGTTTGTCTTTCGTGTTCAAAAAACAGAACAGATAGGACAAATTGCCATATCCGCATAAAAATAAATGTCCTCTGTTCGGAAAACGGAGGACATTATTTATGCGTTCAAAAAAAATCATTCCGGCTGTCGTTCTGCTTTCGTCGATAATAATGTCGGGCTGCAATAACGCAGGCGGAGGAATACTTGAAAAAGCGCCGGATATCAGCGTACCGTTCAAATCGTCCGTAAAAATGCAGGCAGGCAGCCTTGAATTTGAAGGTTCGGTAAAGCGCTATGCGGCGGGCATATGGCAAATGGACATTACCGCTCCGGAAACTCTTTCGGGCTTGTGTATAACATATGACGACGGCAGCGGTGTATCGGCAGAACTGGACGATCTGTCTCTGGATATCCCGTCCGAAAGCATAAGGGACGACGCCGTATTCTCGCTGGTATTTAAAGCCATAGACTGCGCCGCGGCGTCAGGAAGTCTGCCATGCACATCCACCGAGGACGGAAAGGTATATTCAGGAGAATTTTCCGGAGGGTCGTACACTCTTACATTCGATCCGCAGACGGCTGCGCTGTCAAAAATAGAGATACCAAACGGAGAGATATGCGGAGAGTTTTCGGATTTCACCGTTATAAAAGATGATGAAATTCCGCCGGAAACATCTGCCGACGATACTGCTTCCGGATAAAAACAGCCCCACCGTAAAAACGATAGGGCATATCCTGCAAATAAATTTATGTACAGTGAGCACTGCGGCTGCTATATGATCTTAAAGCTGCTCTTTCAGCCATGCCGCATATTCGCTTTCGGAACGTTCCTTTGTAGCGACCGCAAACTGGAAATTATGCGCTTCGTCAATAAACGAATTGAAGGCATAAAGGTCGCCGTCCAGCTTGTACTGTTCCTGCTTTTTACGATAAACTTCATCATACAATAAATTCATAAGACGATACTCCTTTTCGGTATTCGGCGGAATGGGATCGCCGGATCCATATCCAGCCGTAAAACAAAAATCTGTTAGTAATTATAGCACAAAATGCGGTATCATTCTATAGTATTATTGTACAAAAACAAATATTTTTACTGTTTATATTACCAAAATTAAAAAAATTGAAACAATATACTTGAAAATGCTGAACATATATGATATAATAAGTGTTACAGCACTTTTAAAACCAGTTAATAGAAATTTTAACAAAAATATACCATACCGCATCTGCGCCGGGACTTTATTAAAAAACGAACAGCGGAAAGCATAATATGCTTTCCGCTTTATTTATATAAAAATATTTTCAAACACAAAAACTTCCGGATCTCCGGCGGATATAGCCCGGGACATCTTATTCTTCAAAATCAAGATCGTAAAGATCAAGGACGGCATTTATCTCGCTGTATGAATACCCCAGCCTGAAAAGTGCGCCCTTGACTTTTTTTACGCCTTTTTCATCAATAAGATAACGCTCATACTTTTTCTCCACCAGTTCTTCAAGACGTGCAAAGGAATTTTCTTCGTCATCATAAGGAGCGGTGACTTCTTCTATTATCCTGTCCGGGATACCCCTGCGTTTCAGCTCCGTTTTTGCCTTGAACATCCCCATGTGTCTTACTTCAAACAGTTCACGCGCACGGGCTTCCGCATAACGCCTGTCATCTATAAAATGCAGCGCTGCAAGGTCTTTGCACACCCTGAGGCAAATATCTTCGGAATAGTTCGCTTCGAGCTTTTCATACATTTCCATAAAGCTGTAGTCTCTGCCGTCAAGAAGATACATGGCACGCTCCCTTGCCCTGCGGTAAGTATTGGCGCTTTCTATCTCCTCCACAGCCGAAGGGGGGATATCCATTCCCTCTTTAAGATGATATTCCGAAAGTATGCTGTCATGTATATAAAGGCGTTCGCCGCCGTCAAATATGACGCACATTGTTTTGCCTTTGTATTTTGAAATTTCGGATATTATCATATTTTACTCAGCCGTCTATATCGGTAGTAGGGTTGAATTCCTCAAAATCATCATCGGCACTGACGGTGACATCTGCGGCTGAAACAGCTTTCTTTCTTGGTCTGCCGCGTGATGCGGACGGTTCGGCAGCTGTTTCCTCCGCAGTTTCGGCAGGAGCGGTATCGCTTTCTGCGGCTGCGGCGTCGGCTGCTGCTTCGGCTGCTTCTGCTGCAGCGGCATTCTTTTTGCCTTTTTTGGAAAGCATGATGATCTCGTCAGATTTGGCTTTTATCTGGTCTTCTATCTCTTTCATCGTATCGGGATTGTTTTTCAGCCATGTCTTGGTATTTTCACGTCCCTGACCGACTTTATTGCCGTTGTAGGAGAACCATGCGCCGCTTTTATTGATTATTCCAAGGTCAACGGCAAGATCGACAACTTCTCCGGTACGGGAAACTCCCTGACCGAAAAGCAGGTCGAACTCACATTCCTTGAACGGAGGGGATACTTTGTTCTTGACAACTTTACACTTTGTCCTGTTGCCTATTATCTCGGAACCGTTCTTTATAGCCTCGCCCTTGCGGACATCTATGCGGACAGAACTGTAGAATTTTAACGCACGTCCGCCGGGAGTCGTTTCCGGATTGCCGTAAATAACACCGATCTTTTCGCGTATCTGATTTATGAATATTGCCACACAGTTGGATTTTGAAATGACCGACGTCAGCTTTCTCATAGCCTGTGACATAAGTCTTGCAAGCTGACCGACATGAGTGTCGCCCATTTCGCCGTCTATCTCGGCTTTTGTGACCATTGCGGCAACGGAGTCGAGGACGATAACGTCCAGCGCGCCGGAACGCACAAGAGCCTCGGCTATTTCAAGAGCCTGTTCGCCGCTGTCCGGCTGGGAGACCAGCATATTGTCAATATCAACGCCCAGAGCTCTTGCGTAAACAGGGTCAAGAGCGTGCTCAACGTCAACAAAAGCAACTTCGCCGCCAAGCTTCTGCGCTTCGGCGATTATCTGCAAAGCCACCGTTGTTTTTCCGGAGCTTTCCGGTCCGAATATCTCAACTATCCTTCCTCTTGGGACTCCGCCTATGCCAAGAGCCATATCCAGAGTCAGCGAGCCTGTAGGTATAGCGTCAACATTATAGTCCGACGCCTGACCGAGTTTCATTACCGCTCCTTTTCCGTACTGCTTTTCTATATGCTGGATAGCAGCTTCAAGGGCTTTTTTCTTTTCTTCCGCATTAGTAAGTTTTACCACCGATTCCTTTTTGGCGTCGGCTTTTTTCTTCTGATCTGCCATATGTATCCTCCCGAATATCAAAATAAAAATCGAACATTTTTTCTTATTTTAACATTTTTTTTGATTTTCGTCAATAGGAACGCAAGAGAAATTTTTATTTTTTACTGTCATATACTGCCCTTTTAACAGGTTCAGTCCTTTTCCGCAGAAACAAGCTCGATAAAATGCTTGGCGGCTCTTCCGGAACGTCCGCTGCGCCTTAAAGCATACGCTTCCGCACGGGCGAAAAGTTCGGGAGTACATTCAATTCCATACTGTTTTGCAAGGCTTTCCACGATTTGCAGATAAACGTCCTTGTTCGGCTTCAGGAACGCCACTTTCAGACCAAAGCGTTCCGAAAGAGAAATAAGCTCCTCTCTTGTATCCGAAGCATGAACATCATCGCCGTCGCGGTCCGAAAAGCGTTCCTTTACGATATGGCGGCGGTTGCTGGTACAGTATATGGACATATTTGAAGTCTTTGCAGCCGCACTTCCTTCCAGAACGGCTTTCAGCGAGCTGAAATTATCGTCATCTGCGGAGAAAGATATATCGTCGATAAAAATAATAAATTTAAGGGGATTTCCTGCTATTTTTTCTATAACGGCAGGAAGCTCTCCAAGCTGTGCTTTTGTAAGTTCTATCAGCCGCAGACCCATATCCCGGTACTCGTTGACTATAGCCTTTACCGTAGAGGATTTTCCGGTTCCCGCATCACCGTAAAGCAGCACGTTAGGCGCAGGTTTATTTTTAAGCAGCGCCATGGTATTGGCAATGACCTTTCCGCGTTCTGCTTCGTAGCCGGAAAGCTCCGAAAGTTTCTGCCGGTCGGGATTTTTCAGCGGAACAAGTTTTCCGTCCTTGAAAACAAAGACATGATATTTTGCGAATATACCGAAACCTTTTGTATGCAGGGAAGCGATCCTGTCGCGGTAGATCGCAAGGATATCCTTATTTTCTGTAGTCCACTCGGCAAAAGGGATCTTTATGTCCGAATCGACGGTTTCCCAGACTTTTTCCGAAGAAAGCCGGGACAGTTTCTGCAAAAAAGCGAGTTCTTTTCTTACGGCGGAATCTATGCTCTCCGGGATCTCCTTAAATCCGGCAAGATTTCTAAGGTAGGGATTTTCGTCCTCGGTAACGGTTTCGATTATAAGATCCGTAAGTGAATCTCCGTGGTTATAAAGGCTGCCTACGAAGCTGCCGTAATTTTCGGCTGACGGGTATTTCAGAAGGATAAGCAATTTGCTTATTGTTTCGTTTTGCAGGATACCTCTGAAAACGGCGAGTGACTGCAAGCCTTCGGCATACTCTTTAAGCATAAAAAATCAACTCTTTCCTTATATAAATAAATATAAATATAAATGATAATTTAGCGCTCTAAACGAAAGAAAATTACAGCTGGTCGAGCTGAGCCCAGCTCGCAGGGTCTAAGGGAAAAACAAATGCTTCGCATTTGTCTGCGCCCCTTGTCGCGCAGACGAACGCAGTTCGTTTTTCGCAGAAGCGCGGAATACCCCTTAAAAAGAGCTCCGCAA
>CANQZR010000075.1 GCA_947628405.1 uncultured Clostridia bacterium | reverse complement strand
ACCAGCTATTGTTTATCATGTTTGGTGTGCTAAATTATAATATCTCAACTCTTAACTCTCAACTCTCAACACTAAATGATAATTACCTGTTATTATTTTCCGGCATTGTATGGCAGTATTTTATGTGATAATATCTATAATAGCAAAGCAGATAAAAATACAAGAGGCTGTGCCGTTCACACTATGTTGTGCGGCAGCTATGCTTTGCAAAAAAAATTCTTCGGATATTTTCCGGAGAATTTTTTTATCCGGACATTTTATGGCAGTATTTTTTATGATATTATTTAAAATAGAAGATCTTCCGGAATAATACCGTCCCGGAAGATCTTTATATAAAAACAAGTTCCAAAAAGAAAGGAGGCTGGATCATACGGAAAAAAACAATAAGCCGAAATATAATTCCGTCGGCGAAATGAGTACGGCTATAGACGATTATTTCAATGACTGTGAGGGAAAACCTATTATTGATGATAACGGCGATATAGTTCTTGATAAAAACGGAGAACCGATGGTCACTGGCAAACACCCACCGACCGTTACCGGTCTTGCGTTATGGCTCGGATTTAATTCAAGGCAGAGTTTTCTGAATTACCGTACGCGCTCTCAAGCTTTTAATGCGCTGCTCACAAAAGCCAAATCCAAATGTGAGGAATTTGCAGAACGGCATCTTTATGACCATAGCTGTTCAAGCGGCGCAAAATTTTCTCTTGAAAATAATTTCAGCGGCTGGGGAAAAGATGACGGCGATACAAATGATATTCAGAATACCGAACTTTCCAGACTGTACAAGGCACTTACGGCAAATTCAAAAAAAGATAACGAAAATGAGGTGAACAAATGACGTTTTCTGAACTTTCTCCGAAGCAAAAAGAGATTTTTACATGGTGCTACGGCACAGACCACGACGCTATTATATGTGACGGTGCGGTGCGTTCGGGAAAAACAATGTGCATGATAACTTCTTTTATTTTATGGGCAATGAAAAATTTTAACGGTGCAATATTCGGCATATGCGGAAAAACTATCTGTTCGGCAGAAAGAAATATTATTTCACCGCTTTTTGAAATAGCTGATATAACCTGCTATTTTAAAATAAATTACAGCCGTTCCGCAAATCTTCTTACAGTTGAAAACGGCAGGAAGAAAAACAGTTTTTATGTTTTCGGAGGCAAGGACGAAAGCAGTTATATGCACATTCAGGGCATTACCCTTTCGGGAGTGCTTTTTGACGAAGTTGCTCTTATGCCCCGTTCTTTTGTGGAGCAGGCTGTAACAAGAACTCTTTCGGTGGAAAATGCAAAGCTCTGGTTCAACTGCAATCCCGACAATCAGTTCCACTGGTTCTATAATGAATGGATAAAGCGTGCAGATGAACGCAATGCTCTTCATCTGCATTTTCTTATGTCTGATAACCCGACTCTTTCAAAAGCGCAGCTCGATAATGCGGAAAAACAATTCAAAGGAGTTTTTTATGACAGATATATAAAAGGTCTGTGGGTATCGGCTGAGGGCGTTATATACAAGGACTTTGCAGAAAATACCGATAAATTCCTGCTTGATGAAATACCGAAGGATATTATAAGATGCAACATCGGTTTTGATTTCGGCGGAAACGGTTCGGCTCACGCCGGGATATGCACAGGATTTTCAAGGCGTCTGCAAAAGGTAGTGATACTTGATGAATTTTATCTGAAAGAAATAATTTCTCCGGCGCGTCTTGAAAGAGAAATAATTAATTTTATACGGAGATGTCAAAGCAAATTCCCGGTTTATGACGGATATTTCGACAGTGCGGAAACAACTCTTATAAGAGGGATAAAAAATTCATGTGCTAAAGAAAAATTAAATTTTAATGTGAATAATGCAAAAAAATACGAGATTTCCGAACGCATAAAATTTACCGATATGATAATGTCGCAGGGACGTTTTTTTATTATGAAAAACTGCTGTCACATTATCCGGGCTTTGCAGTCGGCGGTGTGGGACAGCAAAGCTCCGTGCGACAAAAGGCTTGACGACGGCAATTACAACATTGACAGCATAGACGCTTTTGAATACAGCGTTGAACCGTTCATGAACGATATTATCGACGGAGCGGCTGCATTATAAAATTTAAAAAAGAAAGGAAAATGATAATTATGAGTATTGTTTCTGACGCAAAAAAGGCATACGGAAAAGATGTTCCCGAGTTGGGAAGATATTACGGAAAGATCGAATTGTGGGATTCGGTATTTTCAAACAGACCGCCATGGTCAAGAGTAAAAAAGAGCGGACTTTTTTCTTCCGGAGACAGAGAAATGTCCCGTCTCGGCGCTGCAAAGATCATTGCAGATGAATTTTCACGGCTGACATTTTCGGAAAAAATAAATATTTCCGCCGCAGAGCCGTATCTTGGATATGTTCTTGATATTCTTGAAGAAAACGGTTTCCGGAAGCGTATGCCGGAATTTTTTTCAGCCGCTTACGCTCTCGGAGGCGGCGTTATTAAAATTTATGCCGAAAACGGCAGACCGCGCATAAATTATGTGGACGCCGATATGTTCATTCCGCTGTCATGGAACGACCGCGAGATATTATCAGGAGCTTTTGAAAGCAGGATATTCAGCAGCGGATATTTCTACACGCTTTTTGAAAAATATTCTCCCGGCGGAAATGGCGGATATTCCGCTGAACACAGGCTTTTCAAATCGGAAAGAAAAACATCTGTAGGAGATGAATGTTCTCTTTCGGAGCTTTTTCCGGATCTTCCCGAAAAAGCAGAATACGCTCTCCCCGTTCCTATGTTCAGATATTTCAAGCCTGCGGTAAGCAATAATATCGACAGGTACTCCCCTCTCGGAGTGTCGGTCTTTGACGTTACTCTTGATACGCTGAAAGCTCTCGATATTGCATTCGACAGCTTTACAAGAGAATTTATCCTCGGAAAGAAAAGGATAATAGTTCCGTCTTCATGCATAAGGACTATCGTAGATGTGGATTCCGGTCAGCCGAAAAGATATTTTGACGCTGATGACGAAGCATATGTTGCGCTTAAATGTGATGATGAAAAGGAACTTAAAATTTCCGACAACACAGTTGAGCTTCGTGTTGATGAACACATAAGCGCCATAAATGCGCTGCTTGATCTTTTATGTTTCCAGACGGGACTTTCCGCCGGAACATTTTCGTTTGACAGATCAAGAGGCGGAATAAAAACTGCGGCGGAAATAATTTCTTCCGACAGCAAAACCGCCCGTACTGCCGAAAGCAATAAAAATCTTGCGGCGGAATTTATTGCGGAAGTGATAAAAAGCATTATCTCGCTCGGCGCTGCTCTCGGCGACGTGCCGCTGTCAGACGATTACGGCATATCGGTAACGATGCCGGACGGGATCATAACCGACGACAGCACAAAAACAGACAACAATATAAAACTTGTTTCGGCGGGACTAAAATCAAAAATTTCTGCTATAATGGACATTTGCTGCTGTGATGAAACGGCTGCAAGAAAAGAACTTGCTCTTATAACGGAAGAAAATAATTTCCCGGGCGGCAGCGAAGATACCGGAGGAAAAGCTCTCAGCGGAGTACAGACCCAGACGGTGCTGTCAGCTATCACAAAATACCGTTCGGGAGATCTTACGCTGGATCAGGCAGCGGAAATAATTTCCGCTGCTATGGGAATAAGCAGTCAGAAAGCAAGACAGCTTGCTGATGATGAATGAATTTAACTGCACTTAAAGCGGCTGCCTGATGAGCATGACGCTTTTTTTACTGCCCGAAACGTGCTTACGGCGTTAAACTGCGCATGGATAATAAGTCGGAAAGACTATATAAGGAGGAAAAAAATATGGAAATTTCCAAAAACAGCGATCCCGCATCAAACGACATCAGCCGCGCAGATCTCACGGCTCAGAAAACCGATGCGGAATCATCTCCCGAAAACCCATGGGAGGAAAAAACTTTTACCCAGAAGGAGCTTGACGATATCATAAAAGCAAGGCTCGAACGCGCAAAAAAAGACATGCCGTCCAAGGAAGAACTGGCGGTATTCCGTGAGTGGCAGGAAAACCGTCATTCCGCTGAGCAGAAAGCTATTGATGATATTGCAGCGGCAAATGCGGCAAGGGACGCCGCCGAAAATGACAAGCGTGCGCTTGAAACGGCGATATCCTGTATTGCAAAAGGTGTCGCCCCGGAATATGTGGACGACGTTATAACTCTTGCCAGAAATCATGCTGCCGACGGAACGTCAGTGGAGGACGCCGTTGACAGGCTTCTTGAAAAATACCCGAATTTCCGCGCAGGAACGTCCGGACGTTTCTGCGGCGGAATAACTACGGGAATAAGCACACAGCATTCTCCCGATACAAAATATTCGGGAAAGGCTTGTTTTATCGACGTGATAAAAGAAAATCAGGTCAAAAGAAAACCATATCAATATTAAAATCTGAAAGTGAGGAATTTTTAAATGAGTTTTTTAAAAGATGAGCTCCGCGGATTTGTTCCAAAGGAACAGGCGGAGGAAATTATCAAAAAGGTGGCGCGCGGTTCGGGCGTTATACGTCTTTCAAGAGTTGAACCGATGACCTCCGACACAAAAAAGATACCCGTTATGACTTCCGGCGCAGGCGCATACTGGGTCGGTGAGGGTCAGCGGATAAACACCTCCGGTGCAAAATGGATATTCCCGGAACTGCACGCCAAAAAGCTGGGCGTTATCATTCCCGTTACAAGAGAAAAGCTCTCGGACAGCACTATCGACGTTTTTGCCGAGCTTCAGGACAGCATTGCCGAAGCATTTTACGAAGCATTTGACGCGGCTGCTCTTTTCGGATATGAAAGTCCTTTTGCAACATCTATCATGGGTGCGGTAAACGACTGCGGAGCGATAATAAATACCTCCGAAGAAAATTTCGATATTGCCGCATCCGACGTTATGGCAAAGGTAGAAATGGCGGGTTATGACGTTGACGGATTCACCGCAAGGATAGGAGTAAAAAATTCGCTCAGAAAGCTTCGCGACACGGCAGGTGCGCCTATTTTCATATCCGGAACGGATCAGAACGAGCTTTACGGTCAGCCTGTGGAATTTATCCGCAGCGGCGCATGGCAGGACGAACAGGCAGAGCTTATCGCCGGCGAATGGAAGTATTCTCTTGTGGGCATAAGAGACGATATCGAATATGAGATCCTTACCGAAGCTACGCTTCAGGGTACTCTCGATACTGACGGAAAGCCTCTTTCTCTGGCAGAACAGGATATGGCTGCGGTAAAGGCTACAATGAGGATAGCTTTCCTTTGCGTAAGACCGGAAGCATTTGCGGCTCTTGTTCCGGACAAGGCATCTCTGCCCGACACTACCCTGTCGGCGCTGACTATAGGCAGCCTTACGCTCGTGCCCGAATTTTCCGCGGAAGTGACGGAATACACAGCTTCAACATCAAACGCCACAAACACCATTACCGCAACTGCATCTGCTGCCGAAAGCGGTGCATCGGTAAAGATCAAAAACGGTGAAACGGTAGTTGAAAGCGGTTCTTCTGCCACATGGAACATCGGAGAAAACATCGTTACGATAAAAGTTACGAACGGCAGCTACAGCAAGACTTACACAGTAACTGTGACTAAAGAATAATTATCGCAGACCGGCTTTCTGCCGCCGGGGAAAAATTATCCTCACGGCGGCAGGGGCGTCTGAAAGGAGATGAACAAGTGTCCTCTTTTGCAGATATAAATTATTACAACAATATTTATAAGGGAATACGGATCGAAAGTGATCCTGAAGTTCTTCTTGAACGTGCTTCGGACATTGTACGCCAGAACTGCATGGATATGCCGGATGATATAGAAAAACTCCCTGATATCATGCAGGAAAATATCAGAAAGGCTGTATGCGCTCAAGCCGAATTTATGGAAATGAACGGCGGATCAGAAGCGTTTGCAGGCGGAAATTTATCTTACGGAACGGGATTTTCAATAGGAAATTTCAGCGTATCCAAGAGCAGTTCGGGAAATTCCGAAGAAAATATTTCAGAAAAGATCTCTGCAAGAAATTCTCCTGCAATGCTTTCATATCTTGAAGCTGCCGGGCTGCTTTACAGAGGAGGAAATATATTATGATATTGCCTATACCTAAAAATCTGCTGATACATTCCGCAGAACTGGTGACAAAATATTCTCCCGATAAATGGGGAAGAGCCTCCGAAAGCAGCAGGCAGACAGTTTCACATATACGCATAGAACCTTCTTCCAAAATGACCGCCGATAATACCGGTGCGTATGTACGTCTTTCGGCTGTACTTTTTTACGACTGCACCAACAGTTCCCCGGGCGTTGCATTCGCCCTGAAAAATGATGAAGCGGACGGAAAAACGGTAGATATCCAGCAGGTCATTTTTAAAGGCAGGATATTTTCGGTAAAAACGATCGAACCGTTTTATGCAGACAGTGAAAAAATACATCATTACGAAATAGGTCTGGTATGATAAGCATATTTGCAGAAATCAAAAAGAAGGTGATCTTATATCCGCACAGATCTTTAAAACAGCTCAGACAGAAATAATGGAAACGCTTGCCGAAGCTGCCGGTATCGAAAGTATCGGACTTCCGGCATCTGACGGAACTGCGGCAGCGTCATTTTCCGGAGGAAAAATTTCAAAACGATATCTTGACGGTTCCGTTATATACGAAATTAATATACGGATAATGGTAAGAAGCCCGGATCAGCTTTTTGCTGCCGGCAGGATATCGGAAATATGCGGTCTGCTTACAGGCTGCGCCCCGGAAAATTTTAAAGGAACAGACAAATTGAAGATACTTTCGGTAAGCATCATTTCGGCGCCTTCTCTTGAAAAAACGGACGAAAGAGGCGTTTGTCTGTTTTCATGTGAACTTTCGGCAAGATGTTTTCTTGATTGCCGGAATTGATATAGATATTCCTTGAAGAAAGGAGGGATCTTATGAAACTTTCGGAACTTATGAAAGGCATTACGCCGGATGAAAAATTTTCCGGCTTTGTAACTGCGGACGACATGGTCCTTGCGATAGATATTTCGGAAGAACAGAATGCTGCCGCAGGCGATTACGCTGTGGTGCAGACAGGTATTTCCGGCATTGACCCTACGCTCAGATCGGAGACAAAAGACAGCAGGTACATACGATCCGGTCTGTCAAGCACAAAAACAGGAACGCAGCGGCAGTTCAGGATAACGGGAGATATGTATTACGGAGACAGCGCGCAGGATTTTCTGCTTTCAAACCGGATAAAATACGGCACCGGTCAGAGCGTTATAATAAATTATGTTTTCTTTAATATGCTCACCGGAAAGGGCGAAAAAGGCAAGGCGTCCGCTGCGGTAAATTCCGACGGGAGCGGAAACGCCGGAGAAAATGCCGGCATTGATATACGGCTTCTGAAAGCAGGAGCCGCTCCGGAAGAATATACTTATTCCGCAGCGGTATAAAAATATTTTATTTTAAGAGAAAGGAGCAGCGTCTGCTTTGCGGACGAAAATAAATTTATGTATAAATTAACGGCTGAACTTCCGGATTCCATTACAATAGACGGAAAAGAATATTCCATTGATACAGATTACCGTATAATGGCTGACTTTGAAACAAAAATAAACCGAACAGATATAACTGATAAAAAAGCATTGGCAAAGATCCTTTCGGAAACACTTTCCGCACTTTTTACAGAGATCCCCGACGTTCCGGCTGAAAAGCTGATCGCAGGTATGCTGTGGTATTACAGGTGCGGAAAAGATCCGGAAAAAAGCACTGAAAAAAATCATATAAAATGCTACGATTATGATGAAGACGCGGATCATATATTTGCCGCGTTCATGCAGCAGTACGGAGACGATCTTATTTCTTCCGATATGCACTGGTGGAAATTCATGGCAAAATTCACAAACCTTACGGATATGACAAAATTCGTTCGCATAATGCAGTACCGCTGCGCCGATCTCTCACTTATAAAAGACAGGAACGAACGTGCAAGAATAAAAAAACTTCAGGATATCTATGCGCTTAAAAGCCGCCGCATATCACATATCCCCGATACCGAAGCACGGAACGACGATATGAAAAAACGGCTGGCAAAACGTTTCGAGGAAGTAAAAAAACTTTCCGACACTGCAGAAAGAAAGGAATGATAATATGGCACAGAAGAAAAAGTTCGTAAAGATCGGCGGCGATACAGTAATACCGATAACCGATCAACAGGATATTTTTTATGATGAAATTTCCGCGCTGCTTCAGAATACCGACACGGCTTCGGAGATAAAAGCGGCTGTATCATCATCTCCGGAAAGATATTTTTCCGCATCGGCATATGCCGGCACAAGCGGAGATACCGCTGATGAAAATAGTCCGCGCGGCACATCTGATATTGAAAATATCATTTCCGAACTTAACAAGCCGATACAGATAGTTCTTGACGGAAAGGTGATCGGCGAAAGCGTCATGAAATTCAACAGACAATATAAACGTTCTACAAGAACATAGGAGGAATTTATGGAAAATACTATAGATCTTATCATTGGCGGCGTTGATATAAGCGAATTTGTAGAAAGCGAAAATTACAGCGTAAAAAAAATATGGAAAACATCAGATCCGTTCACCGCTTATGACGGCAGTCCGGTATCAAAAAATATCGGCTGGAATTATTCGGTACAAGCCGATCTTGAAAATATACCCGACGGTATTATGCGCGATCTTACAAAAGCTCTTGACAATGACAGCATTTCCGTAATATTTACCGATCCTCACTCCGAAAGCGGCAAAACTGCCGACACATTCAGGCGCAGCGGAACTACGGGAGGTTCGGTAGCCTGCGGACTTGACGACGGACTTTACTGGAATGTAAGCATTTCTTTAAATTCGGAATTTCACACGATATCCGAAACGGGAGGCAGCGGCGGAAGCAGCGGAGGTCTTTAGCTGGGAAATCGAGCTTAACGGACAGCCGCTGAATATGCCGTTCGGCAATATCAGATTCACGCAGGATATAGACGGATTCGGCGAAAAAGGTATCTCGATAGGAACTTTTGAATTTGATGTTTATGACAGTTCCGGCGCATACGGGATAGCTCTTATGAACAATATTTCCGTAAGGCTCGTTGAGAAAAACAGCAGATGTCTTCCCTCAAAAACATATTATATAGCTGAACGCTCCGTAACAAATGATGTCTGCCATTTTACGGCATACGATATAATGTCGCAGACAGAAACGGATCTTGACGCTTCATCACTGGATATATTTTTCTCACGGGGAGAAAAAGCTCCGTGCGGAAACGTTCTTGACGCAATAAAAAAGCAGTGCGGATTTGGAAATATGTCATCTTCCGCCGCAGGACTGGACACGATCAGGTTCACAAAAGAAATGCTTGCAAAGAAAAGCTGCGCCGATGTAATGGAAATGATATCGGAAGCAATGTGCGGAGTCTGGATCGCCGACAGGTACGGCAATGCCGTGCTTTCATGCCTT
>CANQZR010000074.1 GCA_947628405.1 uncultured Clostridia bacterium | reverse complement strand
AGAACAGCCAATGCAATTGACGGAATTATCACTAAAAGCGGCTGTTTTGCCTTTTGGGGAATGCTGTCCGTTTTTTCAGGTCTTGTATTCCCCACACGGCTCAATTTTACCCCAAGGAAAATGTATGCAGCAGCTGCCGCCGCAGAGATCAGCCATATAATTGCCCATTCCGCCTCCGAAGGTCCGCCGCCGAAAAGTCCGTCCGACATTGAAAAAACAAGTATGAACCAGCCTACGACCATTCCGCAAAGCAAAGCTGCCATTAAAATTATTTTCCATGCATAATTAAAAAATTTCATTTTTTATTTTTCCTCCCATTAAAAAATTATGTTGAAATTTCGTCCAGTGAAAGTGTTGCAACAGCGTTAAGGCTTTCGTCCGCACGCCGTCCTGCAAGGTAGTCATAATAAGCCTGACAGCCTATCATGGCGGCGTTGTCTCCGCAAAGATACAGCGCAGGCATATAAAGCCTGAAGCCTTTCTTTTTACATTCCTTTTCAAGCAGATTTCTCACAGATGAATTTGCAGAAACTCCCCCTGCAAGTGCAACTGTTTTATATCCGAACTGTTCCGCGGCGGATATCGTCCTGCTTACCAGAATTTCCGAAACAGTTTTCTGGAACGCCGCCGCAAGGTCGTTTTTATTTATTTCAACGCCTTTTTGTTCTGCGTTGTGGGCAATATTTATCACCGCCGTTTTCAGTCCGGAAAATGAAAAGTCAAATTCGCAGCCCGAAATTTTCGGGTGGGGCAAAGTGTAGGTATCGGGATTTCCCGTCTGCGCCGCCTTGTCGATATGCACACCGCCGGGGTACGGAAATCCCAGAACTCTCGCCGCCTTGTCAAAGGCTTCCCCTGCCGCGTCGTCCCGGGTCCTGCCGATAACATGATATTTTGTGTAGCCAAGAACTTCGATTATATGGGAATGTCCGCCGCTTGCCACAAGGCAGAGATAAGGCGGTTCAAGAGCTTCGTCCGTAAGATAATTTGCCGCGATATGCCCCGCGATATGATGAACGGGAACGAGAGGTTTCCCCGTCGCCATTGCAAGACCTTTTGCAAAACTCGTTCCTACAAGCAGCGCGCCGATTAATCCCGGCGCATATGTTACCGCAAACGCGTCAATATCGTCAAGAGAACATTCCGCGTCCGCAAGAGAACGTTTTACTACGTCAAGAATATTTTCACAGTGCCGCCTTGAAGCAAGTTCGGGAACGACACCGCCGAATTTTTTATGTTCCTCTATCTGCGAAGCGACGATATTTGAAAGAATTTTTCTGCCGTCCTCCACAACTGCCGCAGCAGTCTCGTCGCAGGAGCTTTCAATAGCAAGAATTTTCATAGTTTATTTTCCTTTTTGACCGATAATGATTGTTGTATTTCCCATTCTGAAAACTTTGCGGACATTTTCAGATCCGGCGTTTTCAAAAAGCAATATCTGATTTTCAATTGTGCAGGGCATATCAAAATGATAAAATTCATTTTCGGGAATAGTTATAAATCAATTATACATTATTTTTCGGGGTTTTGCAATAGTTTTTTACACATAATTTACGGCTGTGAAGATCTTCACAGCCGTAAAAAATTATTTTTTTGATGCAAGATATTCATTGA
This sequence comes from uncultured Clostridia bacterium, assembly GCA_947628405.1. Taxonomy (GTDB): domain Bacteria; phylum Bacillota; class Clostridia; order Oscillospirales; family Ruminococcaceae; genus RGIG8773. The sequence continues at coordinate 7,904 of CANQZR010000074.1, read as the reverse complement.
TATCTTTAAGTACGGCGTCAGGGTCAAGACCGTGCACCATGCAGGCTTCCTCAAGAGATTCGCCGATAGACGAAGGACAGCCTACGCAGTGCATTCCCGACTGCATAAGGATATATGCTATCCCTCCGTCATACTGGAGCATATCGCCCATTATAGTTTCCTTTGTGATCTCCATAATACTGTTTCCTCCTTTATTTATTGAAAAGTGAAAAGCCTTTTTTGTCAAATTCTTCTGTTTTTACCGAATTTACGGTATAGCCTGTTTCGTCTATCGCAGCTTTGAGCTTTTCCTCATCAAGCGGCGATTCGGAAATAATTTCCGTCTGTCCTTTGCTGTGAGAAGATGTGACTTTTTTCACATCAAATGCTTTTCTTACGGTGTCATTGACGTGCGCCTCACAGTGACCGCACATCATGCCTTCAACTTCAAGGATCGTTTTGTACATTGCTATTCCTCCATTTATTTGATAGATTTGAATTTATAACCTTGTTCCTCAATTGCCGAACGGACTTTTTCAGCGTCTATATCGGAATTTATTGAAACAACAGCCGTGCCTTTTTTGTAGTCTGCCTCCGCAGAATCTATCTCCGGAAGAGCTTCCAGAGCGCCTTTTATACGGGCTTCGCAGTGTTCGCACATCATGCCCTTTATTTTTATGATACGCTTATTTTCTGACGTGCCGTCAGTATCCTTTGCCTTGTTATTCATTTTGAAAAGATTGAGCCGTAATGCGTTTGTAACTACGCAAAAGCTCGACAGGCTCATAGCTGCCGCCCCGAACATCGGGTTGAGCGTCCAGCCGAATATGGGTATCCACACGCCGGCAGCAAGCGGAATACCTATCACATTATAGAAAAATGCCCAGAAAAGATTTTCATGGATATTTCTTAGCGCCGCTCTGCTGAGCCGCACAGCCGCCGGAACATCGCTCAGCCTGCTTTTTACAAGAACGACGTCCGCCGCATCTATTGCAATATCAGTACCTGCCCCTATTGCAATGCCTATATCCGCTCTTGTAAGCGCAGGTGCGTCGTTGATACCGTCGCCCACCATTGCCGTCCTGCCCTGTTCCTGCAAGGAGCGGATAACGCTTTCTTTTCCGTCAGGAAGTACGCCGGCAATGACCTCGTCAACTCCTGCCTGTTCGCCGATAGCTTTTGCGGTACGTTCGTTGTCGCCGGTAAGCATTACTACGCGTATCCCCATTTCCCTGAGTTCCTTTATTGCCTCGCAGCTGTCCTCTTTGATAACATCGGCGGCAGCGATCATACCGATAAATTTTCCGTCAGAAGTAAACAGCACAGGTGTTTTTCCGTTTTCCGCCAATGTATCGGCATGGGAAAGAACATCCGCCGGAACGACAGTATTTTCAGATATGAATTTCACACTTCCGCCGGTTATGGACTTTCCGTCCATAACTGCGGAAAGTCCGTTTCCCGAAAACGCCTTAAAATCCGAAACTTCTTCCGGAGAAATATTTTTTTCGGCGGCTTTTTTCATTACCGCTCCTGCCAGAGGGTGTTCGCTTTTATTTTCCAGCGAAGCGGCAATAGTCAGAAAATCATTTTCTGAAAGGTCATCAGCCGGAAAAATATCTGTGACCTCCGGTTCGCCCTTTGTGATAGTTCCGGTCTTGTCAAGCGCTGCTATTTTAATTTTTCCTGTTTCTTCAAGGGAAACAGCGTTTTTGAACAGTATACCGTTTCGTGCGCCGACGCCGTTGCCCACCATTATTGCCACAGGAGTGGCAAGTCCGAGAGCGCATGGACAGCTTATTACAAGAACGGAGATCGCTCTTGCAAGAGCATATCCGGCAGTTTGTCCTACGGCAAGCCATACTATCAGCGTAACGGCAGCAATGCCTATTACCGCAGGAACAAAGATCCCCGAAACTTTATCCGCTATTTTGGCGATCGGGGCTTTGGTTGCTGCCGCATCACTGACCATTCTTATTATCTGTGAAAGAGTAGTATCTTCACCCACACGGGTAGCTTCGCATTTTAAAAATCCCGATCTGTTTACCGTTGCGGCAGAAACACTGTCCCCTGCCGCCTTGTCAACCGGAATGCTTTCACCGGTAAGCACGGATTCATTTACGGCGCTGCTGCCGTCTATGACTATTCCGTCTGTAGGAATATTTTCTCCCGGTCTTACTACAAAAATATCACCCTTACGGACCTGCTCTATAGGAACGGTCATTTCATTTCCGTCCTTTATTATAACGGCAGTTTTTGGGGAAAGTTTCATAAGACCTTTCAGTGCATTGGTAGTTTTTCCTTTTGAATAGGATTCAAGCATCTTTCCAAGAGTTATCAAAGCCAGTATCATTGCTGCGGATTCAAAATAAAGATCCATCATATAGGACATCACCGCTTCATGATCTCCGTGAAGCTGAGCGTCCGTCATTTCAAAAAGAACATAAACGCTCCACAGGAAAGACGTCATAGAACCCATAGCAACAAGCGTATCCATATTTGGTGAGCGGTGGATAAGTCCTTTAAATCCGCTTACGAAAAATTTCTGGTTAATGACCATTACAATGCCTGCAAGAAGCATTTGCAGCATACCCATGGCAACATGATTCCCCTCAAACCATGCAGGTATTTTCCAGCCCCACATCATATGCCCCATGGAAAAATACATTAAAACCGCCAGAAAAACAAGCGACGCAATAAGGCGCTTTTTTAATTTAGGAGTTTCTTTATCCGCAAGAGGGTCGTCATCAGATGCGGAAGTGTGAGTTTTTTCCGAAGATGAAGTTTTCAGCGACGCTCCATATCCGGCTTTTTCAACAGCGGATATTATCTCCTCCGGAGCGGCATTGCCTTCAACTCCCATAGAATTGGTCAGCAGACTGACGGAACATGAAGTCACTCCCGATACGCCCGAAACCGCTTTTTCTACCCTTGCGCTGCAGGCGGCACAGCTCATGCCGGTAACATTGAACTGAGTCATAGTCACACCTCTATTTCATTAGCTTCTGCAAAGTAAGTACCAGCTCGTCGACTACATCATCCTTACCGTCGCGGATATCCCTTGTAACACAGCCTTTGATATGGCTTGCGATAAGTTCCCTGTTAAAGGAATTTACCGCCGAATTTACCGCCGCAGACTGGATAAGCACATCCGTGCAGTAGGCGTCGTTCTCGATCATTCCCCGTATACCGCGTACCTGCCCTTCGATACGGTTCAGGCGGTGTATAAGTTTCTTTTTTTCATCATCTGAACGCATAGTGGACTTTTCGCAGCATTTGCAGGATCTGTTTTCAGACATAATATCCTCTCCCCGTCACAATATCATACCCTTATAGGGTATACATACATTATATACCCTATAAGGGTATTTGTCAATAGGAAATAAAAAATTTTTTCAAAAAATATTATATACACTTTTCACGGGAATATATCATTGCATAAAAAACCGGCGGATACAGCGGATCCGCCGGTAAAATATTCATACGATCTGTACATTGTATTTCCCGAGCCAATAATTCAGCTGAAGAAAATACGCTATCGTCTGCGGTATATTCATCAGCTGACCGTACCACGGAGCAGCATTTTCCGAAACAATAAGTTCTTCCAGAGCTTCTTTCCGCACAAGTGACAAAAGAGGAGAATCCGGGTCGGAAATTATTTTTCTCAGTTCCTCCGAGACGGCTTTCATATACGAGGGATTATGCGTTTTCGGGTATGGACTTTTCTTTCTCCACAATACTTCATCGGGAAGAAGTCCTTTCATTGCCTCACGGAGCAAGCCCTTTTCGCAGCCGTTATGATCCTTGAACTCCCACGGAACTGTATAAAGATATTCTGCTATCCTGTGGTCGCAGAACGGCACGCGCACTTCAAGACTGCTGTACATACTCATTCTGTCCTTACGGTCAAGAAGCGTCTGCATGAACCATTTTACATTCAGGTTCATCATCTGCTTCATGCGTGCTTCGGTCTTATCTGTACCGGGAAGTATCGAGCTTTTCTCAACGGTTTTTCTGTAATAGTGATCCACATATTTTACCGGATCTGTTCCTTCGAGAAATTCCGGGCGGAAAAATCCCGCTCTCCATGCTGTAGACTGTGCCCAAGGAAAGCCCTCTTTTTCACGGATAGTTTTATCCCGATACCAAGGATATCCGCCGAATATCTCGTCGGCACATTCACCGGAAAGCGCAACCGTAGCAACTTTTTTTATTTCCTTGCAGAACAGCAGCAGGGACGCATCCACGTCTGCCATTCCGGGAAGATCGCGTGCGTCAACAGCTTCATAAAGAGCCGATACAAGTTCGGGAGTATCAATAAGAACAAGCATATGCTCAGCATTTAAATTTTCATTCATTATCCCGATAAAGTTTTCATCACTGTTTGGCTGGAACTTGCTTGCCTTAAAATATTTTTCATTATCCTTATAAGCTACCGAAACTGTTTTAAGGCGTTCTCCCTTTTCGGTAAAATGTTTATCGGCAACGGCTGAGATTATGCTTGAATCCAATCCTCCCGACAGAAAGGTACATACCGGAACGTCCGATACAAGCTGCCGTTCAATTGAATCTGTAACAAGATATCTGACTTTTTCTACGGTCTGTTCAAAATTATCGGTATGTTCCTTATCTTCAAGCTGCCAGTAAATTTTTTTTTCAAGTACGGAATTTTTTGAATAAAAATATCCCTGCTCACCGGGAAGAAGCTCTTTGATATCCTTAAAAACACCGTCACCGGGAATACGTCCCGGACCTAACAGCATTATCTGCATAAGACCGGCACGATCAAGCTCCGGTCTTAAAAACGGGTGTGCAAGCAAAGTTTTTATTTCGGAAGCAAAAATGAAACTGTTGCTGCAGACCGCGTAAAAAAACGGCTTAACACCCATTCTGTCGCGTGCAAAAAAGATGCGTCCGTTATGTTTTTCCCATACGGCAAAAGCAAAAATGCCATTGAGATGTCCGGTACATTCTTCGCCCCATTCGGCATAAGCGTGGAGCAGGACCTCAGTATCAGAATGCGTTGTAAAATCATGTCCAAGGGCAGAAAGTTCATTTTTTAGTTCTGAAGCATTATAGATCTCGCCGTTGTAAATAAGTATAAAATGTTTTTCACCGATATGCAGTTCCATAGGCTGCAAGCCGTTTTCCGGATCGACTACGGAAAGTCTTGCATGGATAAGAGCGGCGTTTTCATCTACAAAAGAGCCGTTCTGGTCCGGTCCGCGGCGAGTCATTGTACGGTACATTTTTTCATATGTTCCGCGAAATTTTTCCGCCTTTATACCGGTGGGAAAAATTTGTCCTGCAATAGCACACATAATAATTCCTCCAAAAATTTATTTCGGTAATATTATATGCAGAATTGCAGGAATAGTCAAAACAAATTGCATATAAAATCAAAAATCCGCAGGAGCAACATCCTGCGGATCGATCTATTTTAATTAAATATGGCTTTGCAGCACAATTAAATGTTCTGGTGGTCTCACTCCGATCTTTCAGATTTTAAAATATCTCCGAACATTTTTCATAGACACCGCTTCCTTTCAGAATCAAACGATAAAGCGGAACATCTGTACTTATGCCATTGGACTCACTCCCATAAAATCAATATTTCTTACTGTAAAATTTTCTGCGCATAAAGCAGCAACTCCTTCGGAAATATTCATCAAGAGAATAAGACTATGCCATTGGACTCACTCCTTAAAAATCAAAATTCCTTCAGTACAGTTATTGAGCAGATCATATAAACCGACTCCTTTTGGAATTGTAAAATCATTAAGGCATTTAAGCCGCAAACTATGCCATTGGACTCACTCCTGCTTTATCATATTTTTCTGTTAAAAGCCTTTCTTATTACCATTTGATGATCACTCAATTCTTAACGGGAAACACCCGATAATTTTTTTCCGGATCGGTCAAAACCGTTATGCCTGTCCTGTCGGACTCACCTCTTTCAAAATTCATTCAGATATTCAGATCGTGATACGCATATTCAAAATACCTCATATGCATCCCTTCTTAAAATTTAATATCAGGAAGAAATTAACCTGTTAGGTGGTCTCACTCCAATCATATCAATTCATAACATATCTGATACCTATATTAAGTTTCCTCATAGGACATCACCTCTCATCGGTGACCCGTTCTGACAATGAAGATAAAAAATCCTCAAATCAAAACATACAGCATTTTATGTAAAGCCCATTCGGGACATTCATGGCGGCAGACCGTCGATGCACTGTATATCAAGCCTGAGGGTATAAAAATACCGCAAATTCAGCTATGATCTGCTAAAACTGCGGCTCGTTATCATTATATACTTCAAGATATTCAATTGCTAATCGCTTAATTTGGGAGTGAGGTCTTAAAGACGCTTACATTTATACTCCCCACACAATTTTTCTTAAAGCAAAGCTGTAAACGAGTCGCTGCGGACTGCCATAGTAAACTGCTGTTCAATTACATTCTCCATTGGGCTCGCCACCCTTTCCAAGAAAAATTTACAGATTTCCGAACCCGTCAGATCCTTTTTCAAACTGAATGTACCATGTGGAAATCACGGATTTTCATCGGATCCGTTCCTTTAGGATAAAGAACTTTAAAGTTACAGAAACGATCCGGAAGCTCGGAACATTATCCTACTAAGCAGCTTCACAAGACTTGTCAAAGGGTTGTGCCTGACCATCGTCGGCAGTAACCGATCTTCTGAAACCGGCTTCCTTAATTTGACTACTGTATCTTTTCTTTGTCCTTGAGTATAATATATCACAGATATTGTGCAATGTCAATAGTTTTTTGATAAAAATACTCCACAGTATTTGTGCAGGATTTTTGTTGATTTTTTATCTTGACAAACATTTCCGTATATTATATAATTAAATAGTTGGGTGTCGGAAAGCCGGACACCCATTCTGAATTTTAAGGAGGATACATCATGCCGGATATGAATAATATTAACGACGATATGGATATGCTTGCCGACATTTATACCCTTGAGGACGAAGAAGGCGTCGAGCAGCAGTTTGAACTTCTTGACACTATGGATCTGGACGGCGAACGCTACTATGCGCTTGTTCCTTATAACAGCGACCCGGCTGCCCAGCTTGCCGAAGATACGGAGCTTGTAGTCCTCAAGTCCGAATATGATGAAAACAATGAAGAAACTCTCGTTTCTATCGACAATGACGAAGAATATGAACGTATAGGAAATATGTTCCTTGAACGCCTTAATGACATTTACGATGAAGATGAATGATCCTTACGGAGACAGCGCGGCTGTCTCTTTTTTATTTAGAGCATCGGCTGTTTCCGCATGAAAAATAAATTTCCGGAAAAATCTAAAAATTGCTATTGATTTTTATTTTATCATGTGATATAATAATAAGCAGAAAATGAATTTCTGCCTTGTCCGATAAAGTGTGATTTTATAATCCAACACATAAATAAAGGGATTCAGTCTCCGTCAGCGGATTGCAGACCTCCTGCCCCATTAGATGTGGGGAACAACGGATGCAGGGAGCGTGAAACTGATGGGCTGTTGCCCACCTGCTGAGTGCGGGTTTTATGCTTCACATGGCGGCAAGGCGGTTATTTTAGAAGATCAGCGGACTTCCTTTTTGGGAGTCCGTTTTTTATTTGCAAAAATAACAGAATAAATCCATGCCGTCCGGAAAATAATATTTTTATATTATACTATGTCACAAAAAAAGTCTTATTTTCATTTATAATTTTTTCAACGTACCAATAAATGATAATTTACGGGGAAGCCCCCGTGGGCTTTGTCACCCCCAAAGTAAGTTTAAATTAAACCGTTTAAATATGTAGCCCCCTCAAGGGGGCGGTCAGGTTTTGCGTTAAGTCTTTAATATCTAAATCCTCAACGCTTTAAAATATATTATAGCTGGTCGAGCTGAGCCCAGCTCGCA
>CANQZR010000073.1 GCA_947628405.1 uncultured Clostridia bacterium | reverse complement strand
GCTCAGTGCCGCAGCGCTAAGGAAGTTGCTGAGATCAGAGGCAAATCCGTTAAGGAAATCTTGGGTTAAGGAGGACGGAAGATAATGAAAGTAAAGCTTGTAAAAAGTCTTAACAGCGTTAAGAAGGATCAGGCTGCTACAGCAAATTCTCTCGGACTCAGAAAGATCGGCGATGTGTCCGAGCAGCCCGAAAATGACGCTACAAAGGGCAAGATCAAGAAAATTGCTCACCTCGTAGAGGTTATCGAAGCATAATTTATACAAGGAGGTGCGAAAAGCATGAAAATTCACGAATTATCTCCTGCAGCCGGTTCAAATAAAGATGTCAAGAGGATCGGAAGAGGTCACGGTTCCGGAAACGGAAAGACAGCCGGCAAGGGTCATAAGGGTCAGAATGCCCGTTCGGGCGGAGGCGTAAGGATCGGCTTTGAAGGCGGTCAGATGCCTTTGGCAAGAAGAATCCCGAAGAGAGGCTTCAACAACATTTTCGCAGAGAAAATGTCAGTAATAAACGTTTCCGACCTTGCAAAGTTCAAGGAAGGTACGGTAGTTGACGCTGAGCTTCTTAAAGCAGCCGGCGTAGTAAAGAAAACAGCTAACGGCGTTAAGGTGCTCGGAAACGGAGAACTTAATGTTAACCTTACAGTAAAGGCTGCGGCTTTCTCCCAGTCTGCAAAGGAAAAAATCGAGAAAGCAGGCGGGAAGGCTGAGGTGATGTAATGTGTTCACGACCTTCAGGAATGCATGGAAAATACCGGAATTAAGGAAAAAGATCCTGTACACATTACTGATAATCTTTATATTCAGGATAGGCTGTCACATTCCGGTGCCGTTTATGGATCCTAACGCTATAAGTCAGATGTTTGCTGACGGAAACTTCCTTAGCTATATGGATATCCTTACGGGCGGCGCGCTTTCACAGGGAACACTTCTGTCACTTTCTATCCAGCCGTATATCAATGCGTCGATCATAATGCAGCTTCTTACCTATGCGCTTCCTCCGCTGGAAAATCTCCAGAAAGAGGGCGAATCGGGAAGAAAAAAGATCCAGAAAATAACCAGTTTTGTTTCGCTGGGCATAGCTTTTGTAATGTCTTATGCTTATTACGTTACACTAAGGAACAATCACGCGCTTAATTATACGGAAGGCTTTGCCGGAGTATTTTCGGCAATAGTTATCGTCCTTTCGTTTGCAGCGGGTTCCAACATAGTAGTATGGCTGGGAAACAGGATAAACGAGCACGGCATAGGCAACGGTATCTCAATGATACTGTTCGCAGGTATCGTTTCAAGAGGTCCTTCCGCAATACTTTCCATGTTCGAGCTTGTAAAGTCGGATATGAAGTACGTTTTTGTAGTTCCTCTGGTACTGATAGTTTTCGTTGTTATGATAGGATTTATCGTTTTTATGAACGAATCCGAAAGACGTATCCCTATACAGTATGCAAAACGTGTGGTAGGCAGAAAGCAGTACGGCGGTCAGAACACACACATTCCTATCAAGATAGCAATGAGCGGCGTTATGCCTATCATCTTTGCAATGGCGATAATGTCCCTGCCGTCAACGATATCTATGTTTATTCCGCCTAAGACCGATCCCGTTACATTCTGGCAGAAATTCTATGCGGGATTCATACGCTTTTTCAGTTATACCAGTCCATGGTATGCTATCCTTTATTTCCTGCTGATAATCGCATTCAACTATTTCTATGTTTCCATGCAGTACAACCCGATAGAAATAGCAAACAATCTCCGTCAGAACAACGGAGGAATACCGGGTATACGTCCCGGCAAACCAACAAGCGATTTTATCCAGCGAGTCCTTGGAAAGATAACCCTTGTAGGTGCTTTCTTCCTTGGAGTTATCGCGATATTCCCTATCCTTACCAACCTTGCGCTGCCTCAGTTGGGCATAGCAATGGGCGGTACGTCTATCCTCATCGTGGTAAGCGTTGTTCTTGAAACGGTAAGAACGCTTGAATCCCAGATGATGATGCGTCATCACAGGGGCTTCCTTGAATAACGGGCAGATCACGCCTGAAACCGAGGATAAGCCATAACAAAAAATGAAACTTTATTTAGGAGGATTATTATGAACCTGATCTTATTGGGCGCTCCGGGCGCAGGAAAAGGCACACAGGCAGAGGTCATCAGCGAAAAGCTGGGAATACCTCAGATATCTACGGGAAACATTCTGCGCGAAGCTGTAAAGAACGGCACGGAATGCGGTCTTAAAGCAAAAAGTTTCATGGAGAGCGGCGCTCTCGTTCCCGACGAAGTGGTCATAGGCATACTGAAAGACAGAATTGCCGAGGACGACTGCAAAAACGGCTATATTCTCGACGGATTCCCAAGGACCGTTCCTCAGGCTGAAGCTCTTGAAAATATGGGGATAAACATTGATAAGGTAGTTTCCATTGATGTTCCCGACGAAGTTATTCAGGGCAGACTTTCGGGCAGAAGAGTATGCGAAAAGTGCGGCGCTTCCTATCATATCCAGTTCAATCCTCCCAAGAAAGAGGGTATCTGCGATAAGTGCGGCGGCAACGCTGTACAGCGCAAGGACGACGCTCCCGAAACGGTCATTGAAAGACTTCGCACATATCATGAGCAGACTGCTCCTCTTGCAGATTTCTATGACAAGAGAGGAAAGCTGGTAAGAGTTGAGGGTCAGGAGGAAGTCAAGGATACTTCCAAGAAAGTTCTGGCAGCAATTAACGCCTGACAGGACTTTACAGAAAGAAGAGCATTCAGATGATAAGCGTTAAATCAAAGACCGAACTGGAGAAAATGCGTAAGATAGGCACTATCACCGCAAACGCTCTCCATTTCGGCGGACAGTCTATAAAAGCAGGTATGACTACCTACGAACTTGACAAGATCATACACGACTATATCGTTCAGCATGGCGCTAATCCTTGTCTGGTAGGATATATGGGATTTCCGGCGTCGTCCTGTATAAGCGTGAACGAACAGCTTATCCACGGTATACCGTCAAAAAAGCTAAGGCTTAAAGAGGGAGATATCGTAAGCGTTGACGTAAGCGCCGAAATGGACGGATTCTTCGGAGATACGGCATATACGTTTGCCGTAGGAAAGATATCCAAAGAGGCAGAACAGCTTCTTAAAGCCACCAATGAATGTTTGTACAAGGGAATAGAACAAGCCGTTCCCGGAAACAGGATAGGTGATATAGGATATGCTATAGAAAACCATTGTTCCGGATACGGATACAGCGTATGCAGAAAGTATATCGGTCATGGTATAGGACGCAAGCTCCACGAAGATCCGGAAGTGCCCAATTACGGAAAACAAGGGCACGGACCGAGACTTGTGGCAGGCATGACTATATGTATAGAACCCATGATAAACGCGGTAGGTGAGAACGTAAGAGTTCTCCCCGACGGCTGGACCGTGGTGACAAAATCGGGTTCGCTGGCAGCTCATTTTGAGCATACGGTCGCAGTCACTCCCGACGGACCGGTCATCCTTACAAAGCCTACGCTTTGATGCGGTCAGGAGGGCAGACAGTGGAAGCGAAGATCGGAATGATAGTCCGTTCCGCTGCGGGACGGGACAAAGGCAGATTTATGGCAGTAGTTTCCACGGAAAACGGCTTCGTTTATCTTGCGGACGGAAAAGAGCGGAAGCTCTCTTCCCCCAAAAAGAAAAATATCAAACATGTAACCTTTACAAAAACGTCGGTGGATATCGACGGTATGACAGACAAAGGACTGAGACGTCTCCTGTGTGAGTTCACGGGAGAAGAGGAATAAAAGTCCTGCCGAAATCGAAGATCAGAAATTCCCAAAGGAGGCATATGCTTGTCTAAGGAAGATGTAATTGAGATCGAGGGTACGGTCATTGAAGCTCTGCCGAACGCAATGTTTCAGGTAGAACTTGCAAACGGACATAAAATTCTCGCTCACGTTTCCGGTAAGCTCAGAATGAACTACATCAGAATAGTTCCGGGAGATAAGGTCACAGTCGAAATGTCGCCTTACGATCTCTCGAAGGGCAGAATTACCTGGAGAGCAAAATAATCAAGTTTTCAAACTCAGAAAGGTGGTAATTTTTATGAAAGTAAGACCTTCTGTAAAGCCTATCTGTGAAAAATGCAAGGTTATCAAAAGAAAAGGCAAGGTTATGGTTATCTGCGAAAACCCCAAGCATAAACAGCGTCAGGGCTGATCAAGAAAAGTATCTTTAACACAACATGGAGGTGTATTGTAAATGGCACGTATTGCCGGCGTTGACCTTCCGAAAAATAAGAGAGTCGAGATCGGTCTCACTTATATTTACGGTATAGGCCGCAAATCAGCTGACATTATCCTCGCAAATACAGGTATAGATCCCGATACAAGAGTGAAAGACCTTAACGAAGATGATGTTGCTAAGCTCAGAGAATATATCGATCATAACTTTATAGTAGAGGGCGATCTTAGAAGAAATGTTGCTCTCAACATCAAGAGACTGGTCGAGATCGGCTGCTACAGAGGAGTACGTCACAGAAAGGGTCTCCCTGTAAGAGGTCAGAGAACAAAGACTAACGCAAGGACCCGCAAAGGTCCCGTTAAGACCATCGCTAACAAGAAGAAGTAAGGAGGTATTGAACAGATGGCTCAGGTCAAAGGTAAAAAGACGGTTGTCAGAAGACGCCGTGAACGTAAAAACATCGAAAATGGCGCTGTTCATATCCAGTCCACTTTCAACAATACGATAGTAACCATCACAGATACTCAGGGAAATGCAATATCCTGGGCATCAGCCGGCGGACTTGGCTTCAGGGGATCAAAGAAATCCACTCCTTTTGCCGCACAGACTGCTGCCGAAACTGCCGCAAGAGCTGCCATGGAGCATGGGCTCAAGACAGTTGAGGTTTATGTAAAGGGTCCGGGCGCAGGACGTGAAGCTGCTATCAGAGCTTTGCAGACAGTAGGTCTGGAAGTAAAGCTCATCAAGGATGTTACTCCTATTCCGCACAACGGATGCCGTCCTCCTAAGAGAAGACGCGTCTAATTATCAGGAGGTGTTATTGTAATGGCATTGAATAAAGAACCTATCCTGAAAAGATGCAGATATCTGGGCATAAGCCCGATGGTAATGGGCATCTCTAAGGAATCCAACAGAAACCCCGGCGCTAACAACAGAAAAAAGGTTTCCGAGTATGGTATGCAGCTTAAAGAAAAGCAGAAGCTGAAATTCATCTACGGCGTTCTGGAAAAGCCTTTTTATCATTATTTTGAAATTGCCGAAAAAATGGAAGGCAAGACCGGTGACAACCTTATAACTATTCTGGAATCCAGACTGGATAACGTTGTTTACAGAATGGGTCTTTCCCTTACAAGACGTGAGGCAAGACAGCTGGTTTCACACAGACATTTCACCGTTAACGGCAAGCGTATAGACATTCCTTCCTACAGAGTCAAGGTAGGAGACGTTATCGCACTGTACGAAGGCAGCCGCAGCAGCGAAAAGTTCAAGGCTGTAGTTGAAGAAACAGCAGGCAGAACAGTTCCGCTCTGGCTTGAGCCTGACAAGGCTAACTTTGCAGCTAAAGTGACCCGTATGCCCACTACCGAAGACCTCGATTACGAGACTCAGACACACCTTATCGTCGAGCTGTACTCCAAGTAATAGGCATAATATACGTTATCCGCAACTTGAATATAGGAGGGTTTTATCATGCTTGAACCAATTCAGAAGGCGGACATTGATACCGTCGAGCTTAAAAGCAACGGGACCTACGGCAAATTTACTGTTGCTCCGCTGGAGCGCGGCTACGGACATACTCTCGGCAACAGTCTGAGACGCGTCCTGCTCTCCTCACTTCCCGGCGTTGCCGTTACATCTGTAAAGATAGACGGCGTTCACCATGAACTGTCTACTATCCCCGGCGTAAAAGAGGACGTCACGGAGATCGTTCTCAACCTTAAAGGACTTACCGCCAAGCTTCACGGCGAGGGACCAAAAACAGTTTATATCGAAGCTGAGGACGAATGCGAGGTCACTGCGGGCGACATTAAAACCGACTCCGAGGTGGATATTCTTGTCCCCGAGATGCATATTGCTACTCTCGGCAAGGACGCAAAGCTCTATATGGAAATTACGATCGACAAAGGACGCGGTTACGTTCCTGCCGAAAAGAACAAGCAGATATCCAATTTCGGCATTGACGTTATCGCAGTAGATTCCATTTATACCCCCGTGCTGAAAGTGAACTATTCCGTTGAAGACACACGTCTCGGACAGGTAACGGACTATGACAAGCTGATACTTGAAGTCTGGACAGATGGCGTTGTCTCCGCAAAGGAAGCTGTTTCACAGGCAGCCAATCTCCTCATTGAGCACCTGAAGCCCTTTACAGAGCTTTCCGACGAATCCGCGATCACAGAAATTATGATCGAAAAGGACGACAAGGGTAAAGAAAAGATCCTTGAGATGACCATTGAGGAACTTGACTTGTCGGTACGTTCATTCAACTGTCTGAAGCGTGCCGGTATCAATACGGTGGACGATCTTATCAACAAGTCCGAAGAGGAAATGATGAAGGTTAGAAACCTTGGTAAAAAATCTTTCGACGAGGTAAAGGAAAAGCTCCAGTCGCTGGGCTTCAATCTCAGTTCGGAAGAGGAATGAGAGCGATAATAATTATCGCGCTACTTTGTAATGTAAGGAGTGAATTATATGCCGGGAACCAGAAAACTGGGCCGTACAAGCGATCACAGAAAAGCTATGCTCAGAGCAATGGTAACTTATCTGCTTGAAAACGGCAAAATAGAAACAACTGTTGCCAGAGCGAAAGAAGTTCGTTCAATGGCGGAAAAGATGATAACTATCGCCAAGACAAACGATCTGCACTCCAAGCGTCAGGTTCTTGCTTATGTAACTAAGGAGGATGTTGTCAAAAAGCTCTTTGACGAAATAGCTCCCAAATATGCCGACAGAAACGGTGGTTACACAAGGGTCGTAAAGATCGGACCCAGACGCGGCGACGCTGCCGAAATGGCAATTATTTCGCTGGTAGATTAAAAAAACGCAAACGCCGCACTTTGTGCGGCGTTTTTAGCACAATGCGCGGCGGTTTTAGTTTAAAATTTTTTGTCAGGATATTGCCCGGGAAATATTAATTATACCGTCCGGCGGCGCTTGTGAGGAGTTTTTTCATCTGTAAATCCTATCAAAAAATCCACGCTTGTTCCGTAAAATCCCGAAAGCAGTTCCATTACGGACAGCGACGGCTGCAATTCTCCCGTTTCGTAACGGGAATAGGTCTGCTGGGTAACGCCGAGATAATCGGCTACCTGACGCTGATAAAGGCAGCTGCTTTCGCGCATTTCCCTTAGCCGGCTGCCTATGATATTTTTGTTCATATGTATTCCCCCGGATAAATTTCTTTCTGAAAATATTATATTGCAGTGGGGAAAGATTGTCAAGAACAAAATAAAATTCTTCCGGACGCATAAGGAAAATAAGTTCCCAATTATATTCCATAAAGTGAAAATGGTAACAAAAATTGTAACCAAATTTTCATTTTTGAGTGAAAAAAATCCTTGTTTTTGTGCATTGTGCTTAAAAGAAGCAAGCAATTAAATCGAAAAATTGTTATATTAATACTTGGATTTAAAAGCCGATTGTGTTATAATTACAGCATAGTTAGAAAAACTATGATAAAACAATTGAATGGAGGAAATAACAATGAAAATGAAGAAGATCCTTGCTGCTATCGCAGCTTGTGCTATGTCTGCAGCTATGCTCAGCATGACAGCTTTCGCCGCTGGTACAGAGTCTGAAGAGGAAACTCTTGACGAGACAGGTACTGAAGAGACAGAAGAGATCACTGACGAAGAGACTGAAGAGGAAGCTCCTGCTGAAGAGGAAGAAGAAACTCCTGCTGAAGAGGAAGAAGAAACTCCTGTACAGGAAAACCCCGGCACAGGTAACTCTCCTATAGCTCTCGCAGTTATCCCTGTTGCTCTTGCAGCAGCTGCTGTAGTTGCTAAGAAAGCTAAGTAATTCGGTTTGTTTTCGGAAAGCCGTCCATAATGGGCGGCTTTTTGTTTGTATGTATAATGGCAGGAACAGGACGGCTTTTGCCCATTTTATGGAATAAGTTTGTGCTGTATATTAAGAACTGTCAAAAAAGCCCTTATTTTATGCATGGTCTTTGCCAAAATAAACAAAAATTACAATAAAAATTATAAAAAAAGTATGTTGGCATATGAGCATAATAATGATATAATTAATATGTAGGGAAATGCCCCTGCAAAGAAAAAATCGGAGGTTTATTTTATGAAAATCAAAAAAATCATTGCTGCTATCGCAGCAGGCGCTATGGCTCTTTCCATGAGCGTAGTAAACGCATTTGCTATTGATCTCGATGCTGAATATCCCGGAGCATGGGCAGCAAGCAAGTCTATTCCTAAGTCCGAGTTTGATGCTATCGGCGGAGATGTTAAGGTAGTTCTTACCGTTGAGACTAAGGCACCCCTTATCGGTGACGGAAACTTCCTTGCAAAGCCTATGAACATTGATGTCAGCTGGGATGCTGTTACAGACAGACTTACAAGCGATACCGCTATCGCTAAGACTGACGGATTCTTTGTATTTGATTCCACACAGGCAACAAATACAGTTGAATTTGTAGTTCCTGCTGATCTTATTGCTGAATTTGGCGACAATGGTCTTGCATTCCAGGTAAGCGATGTTATCATCAAGTCTGCAGAGCTTTCTGCCGGCACACCTGAGGGAGAGATCAAAAGAGTTTCCGAAGATCAGTCCGCTCTTATCATGAAGGGTTCATCTTATGAAGAAGCTACAGGCGCTGCTGCTCCCGCTGAAGAAGCTCCTGCTGCTGATGACGGCGCTGCTACAACACCTGCTGCTACAGGCAATACTTCCGCTGCTGTTATGGTTTCCGTAATGGCTCTTGCCGGAGCTGCTGCTGTTGCAACAAAGAAGAGAAAGTAATCCGATTTAAAGAATAACTTAAAAAGTCCTGTCTTTAAAGGCAGGACTTTTTGTTTAGGTCAAGTTATAGCAAATCGTTAAAAATCAGCCTATGCAATAATAAACTTGTTGTAAAAATATAATTTATTTCTACAATAAGGAAAAGTTTACTGTCAAATTTGCTATTTTAAACAAAAAAAAACAATAATTATTATTTAAAAAATATGTTGTTAAATTCGTATAATAATGATATAATTAATAATATCAATAATAGCAGGTGAAGCCTGCCAAAAAATGTATTGGAGGAAAAAACAATGAAAATATCTAAGATCGCTGCTATAGTTGCAGCTGCATTTGCTGTAGCTTCCGTTACAGCCGTTTCTGCTTCTGCTATACCGGCAGGCGCAACATCCGTTGATTTTGAAGACGGAGATTGTTCATTTGTTTATATGAATGTTGACAGCGGCGCAAGCGACGCTACGCTTTCCGTTGAAGATTACAACGGTTCAAAGCAGCTTAAAGTAGACGTTGCTGATAAGGCTGCTGTTCCTAAGGTCTGGTTCGACCTTGACAAGATGATGGACAGATCAAATACCGTTAAGATCAAAAAGATCGAATTTGATCTTACTATCGTTTCAAAAGATGATTCCGTAGCTGTAGGCTGGGCAGGCGGTGCTCTTGGTACAGCAGGCGGATTTGATCCGAACGCTGAAGGAAGCGGTCAGGTAAATCCCAGCTGGTCTGATAAGGCTTGGGACGGCGGAGCTTATAATCCCGGTGAAGCAGCTTCCGTTCACGTTGAAAGAACATTCCTGCTTCCTACTGAAAGCTACACAGAGGAGGGTGTAAATCCTTTCTTTGGTCTTATGAGATGGGCTGCTGATGGTCCTGATTATGTAATGTATATTGACAATATCGTTCTTTCTGATGATG
>CANQZR010000072.1 GCA_947628405.1 uncultured Clostridia bacterium | reverse complement strand
CATTATTTCCCTTACCTTTTCCACCGGCATTTCCAGAGCCTCGGCTATCTCCTCCGGAGAGGGATCGTGCCCGTTCTGGTGCAGGAGCTGGCTGGAAACTTTCTTTACCTTGGTTATAGTTTCTACCATATGAACGGGTATCCTTATGGTCCTTGCCTGATCCGCTATTGCTCTTGTAATGGCTTGCCTTATCCACCATGTTGCATATGTTGAAAATTTAAAGCCCTTTGTGTGGTCGAATTTTTCCACAGCCTTTATAAGTCCGAGGTTGCCCTCCTGTATAAGATCAAGGAACTGCATGCCCCGTCCTACATATCTTTTTGCAATTGAAACGACCAGACGCAGGTTTGCTTCTGCAAGGCGCTTTTTTGCCTTAGGATCGCCCTGAGCCATTCTTTCGGCAAGCTCTATCTCCTCCTCTGCCGTAAGCAAAGGAACACGGCCTATCTCTTTAAGGTATATCTTTACCGGATCGTCGATCGCAAGCCCTTCGGTAGAAAGGGACAGTTCCAGATCGTCGTCCGAAGCATCAAGAGGGAGCGACAGGTCGGTATCTATATTGAAATCCTCAATTATTTCAATATTAAGATTGCTGCAGCTGTCATAGAACGCTTCCATCTGATCGACATCATACTCCAGCTCTTCAAGAACATCCGTTATCTCTTTTGTAGAAAGTTTGCCGCTGGCTTTTCCCTGTTCCATAAGGCTCTCTATGGTCTTTTTATTATTTGACATAAGTTCGATCCTTTCTTTTTTGCAAATCTTGTATTCCGGCGGAATATACAGAACATCGGCTTGAATATCCCTTTTGTCCTGTCGGCGCTACTTCCTTTTTTTCAGACCGTTGAAATAACTGCGGAAATCATCATCCGAAAGAGCGTTGACGTCCTGAGGATTGTCGGCGCGGTCTGTAAGAAATTTAATAAAATCATTAACGGCAGTTTTATTAATATTTACATCTTTACTATTGACTGCGATTTCGGTTATTTTACCCATTTCGTCCGCAGTAAATTCACTTTGAAGTGAAAGAATATCATAAAACCCCGATATTTTTGACTTTTTAAGGATAGCGTCATAGACTTTTTTGTTGAAATCCGTCACAAAATCGTCCGGAGATATTTTTGAAGCCACATATTCCGTTTCTTCGGGATATGCCGCAAGGAAAGAGAGTATCCCTGTTTCCGCTTTGTATTCCTTGGAATGACGGTATGCGTCCGGATCCCTGCGCAGTTCGTTCTGGAATGTGCGTATATCCGTCCATTCACGTTTTTTGTCCTGATCTATACGTTTTTTTATCGCCCCATTCACCTGTTGGAAAAGCATTTCCTTGCTGACCTTAGTTTCATCGGAAACACGTCCTATATAAACTTCCCGTTCAATGGGAGAGGAGATATCGGCAAACAGCTTTACACATCGTTTAAGGTATTCGATCCTTCCCTCGTCTGTGCTGATATCAAGACCGTTCCTGCATTTGGAAAGTTCATATTCGATCGCGCCGCCCGACCTGCTCAGAAGCTGTCCGAATCTCATGGCGCCGAATTTTTTTATGTACTCGTCAGGGTCTTTGGCGTCCTCCATTTTTATTATGCGCGTTTTCACGCCTGCTTCGGAAAGAAGGTTTATCGCCTTATGGGTGGCTTTCTGCCCTGCGCCGTCCGAATCATAAGCGATAATTATTTCCTCGGCATACCGCGACATCAGCCTTGCCTGTTCCTGAGTAAGAGCAGTGCCAAGCGTAGCGACCACATTTTCAAATCCGGCCTGATTTATCGAGATAACGTCCATGTAGCCTTCCGCAAGAATAAGGCTTTTTTCCTCGGACTTTTTCGCAAAATTCAGCGAAAACAGGTTCACGCTTTTTTTAAAAACCGGAGTATCGGAGCTGTTCAGGTACTTTGGTTTTCCGTCGTCTATAACACGTCCTCCGAAAGCGATAACGTTGCCCCTGAGGTCGATTATGGGGAACATTACCCTGTCGCGGAAACGGTCATACAGCCCTCCGTTTCTTCCTCTGCTGCAAAGATCGGCAGCGATAAGCTCATCTTCGCCGTATCCTTTTGAACGCATAAAATTTGTAAGACCGTACCAGTCGCCGGGAGCATAACCAAGACCGTATTTTGTAATAGTTTTAGAAGAAAGCTGTCTTTCGGCAAAATATCTTCTTCCCTTTTCTCCCTCGGGAGCGTGGGTAAGAACATCATAGAAATACCTTGCCGCAGTACGGTTTATTTCAAGTATCTTTGATTTGATAAGAGCATTCCGGCTGCCTGCCGGATCGTCATCAG
The DNA here is from genome assembly GCA_947628405.1 of uncultured Clostridia bacterium. Classification (GTDB taxonomy): domain Bacteria; phylum Bacillota; class Clostridia; order Oscillospirales; family Ruminococcaceae; genus RGIG8773. The sequence continues at coordinate 7,608 of CANQZR010000072.1, read as the reverse complement.
GCATTGTCATGCCCGCACGGGCGGCAAGAAATCGTATGGCTTCAACGTAATCCAGATTTTCTATCTTCCTAATGAAAGTGATAACGTCTCCTCCGGCACCGCAGCCGAAGCAATAAAAACTGTTGCTTTCATGATAGACCGTACATGACGGCGTTTTTTCCGAATGGAACGGACAGAGGCAAACGCTGTTTCTTCCGCGTCTTATCAGGTTTGTGTAGCCTGACATCACGCTGTCTATCGGATTATTCAGTTTAAGTTCCTGAATGAACTGATCTGAAAAAGCCATTAATATTTCCAGCCTTTCGGTATGAACAATTCATTATACAGATTGACCGCGTAAACATCGGTCATTCCGGCAATATAGTCGCAAACGGCTCTGTGCTTGTCGAATTTTATAAGTATCTTCTTGTATTCCTCCGGCATTTTTTCAGGATATCTGAGAAAATAGGAGTAAAGCTTTTCTACCAGAGCTTTTGCCTTGGCTTCTTCAGCCTTGGCAGCGGAATTTTTATACACATTGGCAAACATGAAAGCTCTCAGCTCGTCGTGAGCTTTCTGTACTTCGGGGCTCATTCTGATATCCTGCACGCCGTTATCGAGTATAGACGTTATAAGTGTAGTTATACGCTTGCTTTTGCTGTTGCCCAGAACGCTTACCGCCGATCTTGGCAGATCCTCTTCTTTCAGCATACCTGCACGGATAGCGTCGTCTATATCGTGGTTTATATATGCTATCTTATCGGCGAGCCGTACAAGGTAGCCCTCCTTGGTAACGGCAACTTTATTTGTATGGCAGGCAATGCCGTTCTTGACTTCATATGTAAGGTTAAGACCCTTTCCGCCGTTTTCGATATAATCTACCACGCGGACGCTTTGCAGATAGTGTTTGAATCCGTAAGGGCATATCTCGTTGAGGATATCCTCGCCGGAATGTCCGAAAGGCGTATGACCAAGGTCATGTCCGAGAGCGATAGCTTCGGTAAGATCTTCATTCAGCCGGAAAGCCCTTGCCATAGTCCTTGCGATCTGCGATACTTCAAGAGTATGTGTAAGTCTTGTTCTGTAATGATCTCCCACCGGAGAAAGGAAGACTTGTGTTTTCTGTTTCAGCCGCCTGAAAGAGTTGCAGTGGAGGATCCTGTCGCGGTCGCGCTGAAATTCGGTCCTTATAGGGCACTTAGGTTCATTCCGTTTGCGCCTTCCGGTGCTTTTTGAAGTACAAGCGTCCTCACAAAGCATACCAAGCTCCATAATTTCGGTCTGTTCACGAATAGTCACGGCGCGTCCCTCCCACAAATTGCCGGCAGAATATTTTCACGCAAAATTGCCGAAACACTCTTCCGATCTTTCTATATTTATATTCCCGTTTGTAATGTCGATCATCTTTTCTTCAAATTTATCCGAAAGCTCCGACTTTACCAGAAGCTCAACGGAAACATTTTCCGCAAATACCGTATCTTCCGTTCTGACTTCAAAATCGGGAAAAACATAATTTATTTTACCGTAAAGGTTATAATCAACGGTTATTTTCATAGGGATACATTTGTACATCAGCAGGCGTTCAGCCGCGTCAAGAGCAATTTTTGCGCTGTGGGAATATGCCCTTACAAGACCTCCGCCGCCAAGAAGTATCCCGCCGAAATACCTTGTCACCACGCAGCATACGTCGGTAACGCCCTCTTTCAGCAGAACGTCCAGAACAGGCACGCCGGCAGTTCCCTGCGGTTCGCCGTCGTCGGAATACCGCGAAGCGGAGCCGTCCCTAAGAATATAGGCATAGACGTTATGCGAAGCTTTTCTGTGCTTTGCCCTGACCTCGTTAATGAAGTCCACCGCTTCATCATTTGTCTCCACATGGGATATATAGCCGATAAATTCGGACTTTTTTTCCGTAAAAGAGGCTTCCGCACGTCCGCGGATAGTAGAATAACCGTTATCACTGTTCATAAAAAACTCCGGCAAAGAATAGTTATCTGAAAAAAGCAAGCCTGCGTAAGCTATACGCAGGCTGTGTCCGAATTACTTATCCAAACCGAAACGCTTCTTGAATCTGTCTACACGTCCGCCTGTATCAACAAGCTTCTGCCTGCCCGTAAAGAAGGGGTGACACTTGGAACAAATTTCAACTCTGATGTTCTCCTTAGTGGAACGTGTTTTAATAACATTTCCGCAAGCGCAGGTAATAGTAGTTTCCTTGTAATCGGGATGAATACCTGATTTCATTGACGAGCACCTCACTTTCTCCGATAATATATGATCGCATAGCAGCCCATCACACGCTATCGGACAGTAGTGCTACATAAATCACTTACGTTTTATTATACCACGCTTATCCGTTAATGTCAATAGTTTTTTTATATTTTTTTGAGAAAATCTGTTATGCCATGTCACAACAAGAAGCTGCGGAAAAGTCTTACAGGATAAAATTCCCCACCTTTTAAAGGTGGGGAATCGTTCATTTTACAAGATCATGCGGTCCGGATCAGTTCTTGAAAAGAACTATAACGAAATCGCCGCCCTGTGCCATACCGTCAAATGCAACCTTTCCGCTGCTGCTGACTGTAGATGTGTCAACGAGCTGGAGAGAATTTCTGGAAGAATTGTAACGGTAGATCTTAGCCGTGCAGCCTGCGCGGTTTGCGGAGTACTTAACTGTAACGCCGATCTTTCCGCCGAAAGTATTGCTGCTTACGGATATCTGAGATGTGCTCAGGGAGTTGTTTACGCTTGTAGCTTTCTTAACAAGTCCTGAAGGAACGTTCTTGGTGTTGTATGTAACAGCAACGTTGATATCCTTAGGAGTTGAAATATCCTGACCGTTGATAGTAACTACTGCGCCGTTCTTGAGCTTGAAGTTAACGTCAACGTTCTTGCCGTCGAGAGCTGTAAGGATCTCTTCGGGGATAGAAGTTTCGCCGTTCATTGTAACGCTGAGTGAAGCGCCGCTCTTAGCAGATCTGATAGAGCTTCTTACGTTTGACCAACCGGATCTGTTTCCGATCTTTACGGAAGAACCGCCGAGGCTGCTGCTACTGCTGCTTCCGCTATTGCCATAGAGGAAATAGTAGTAGTAAGGATCATCATAATATGAGCCGTATGAACTTCCGTTAACTGTAACAACGAGAGAAGAATTATTTCTTGAAGCGTAGAGAGCGTCTTCATAATAGTTGTAGAAGCTGCCTGTAACGCGTGAGAAGTAATTGCCGGCAGATGTGTAATTTCTTACCAGAGTAATTCTGGAAGCGTCATTTCCGGCTGCTGCATAAGCGCTGCTCCATGTGTGATAATAATATCCGTTATCAACACGGTATACAGCATACTCGGTGTTGCTGGTAGTAGCGCCGTAAGATACCTGTCTTGCATAAGGCAGCGATCCGGTGTTAACCTGAGCGATAGTATAATAGTTTCCGTCTACAGGGTTAAAGCAGCAATATGTAGAAGAATATGCTGGATTAGGAATATGGGTGCTTACCGGTACTCCGCTGCCCCATACTGCACGGAGAGCCGCAAGGTTAGGATACCATGTAACGCCGTCAACAGAATATGACTTGCTGTCGGAATATAAGTAACCTGCAGGGAGATCATATGTTCCGTAAGAAGTATTGCCTGTGTTTGTGCTTGTGCCGGATGATGAACCGGAAATTACATAAGAACCTGCAACGCCGGAAGAAGAAGCAACTATTCTGTTACCGTTGAGTGTAACATATGAAGTTCCGATCTCTGAAGCAAGAGATGACAAAGATATTGAAGAATTAGAAGCATTGTCTATGAATGCATATTCAATATATGTGTAGTTAGGTTTGCTAAGTGAAAGCTGTGCTGTAACATAAGTTCCGGGAGCAGCAGGATTTGCTGTTACAAAGCCCCATGTTCCTGTTGCAACATCGTGTACGCCCTCAGCGGTATATTTTCCATAGAAATACTGTACTCCGTCAATCGTCTTGGAAGTTTCGGCATTCATATAGTTTGTACCGCCCGGCTGGCAGCTTGCATACCATGCGTATTCTTCAAGATCTGCTTTATAGTTGTTGAAAAGAGCATTATAAGAATCTACAGTAGCCTTTACGGAATCAGGTATAGATGCTCCGTTATCCTTGTACATCCAGTACTGTGTATCTTCCAGAGAATAGTTTCCCACTGAAAGTGCGTTTCCTCCGGGATCTCTTGCAGTCATAAATGTAGGCGAATCACTCAGCGTGCCGTTAGGATTAACGGTATAGTTATGTGTGGTCTGTCTTATAGACCAGTGTACCTTCCAGGCACTTCCTGTGATTATGGTATGACCTTCCTTGTTCTTGTTTGCCGTGATCGTAACATCAGCACTTGCAACGATCGAGATAGCAGGGATAGCCGTAAGACCGGCAAGACCGACTGCGGCAATTCTGCCAAAGGTTCTTTTCTTCATTTTAATATCTCCTTTGCAATTTTTATAGACTTTCTGAAAATTTTAAGCGAACTAAAAAATCTGCTTACTTACAGTATACTACATTATTTTCAATTTTGCAATAGGTAATTTGCTAAAAATTATTACAATTTTATGACGAAACGGGAGAAATCGTTGTTAAAAGGTTACAAATCAGTGATTTTTTGTAACCTTTTGATATCGTTTTGTAATAATCGTGGGTTTTACCATATATTCCCTTAAATTTTTATTTATCACTGTATCTCTATCTTCTCGGTAAAATCCTGTGCGCTGGGACGTATCGTCCTTGACGCCAGACCGTAAAGATTGGTCGCACGGTTGGAAATATCTGCAAATCTGCTTATAGGCGGTCTGTTAAGGTCGATAAATTCTTTCAGCGACGTGCCGAAAGGTATTGCATACCTGTTGCCCTCTTCCTTTTCCTTTGCAGCTTTTAGGACTTCGGCGCCGCGCTCGTTCAGCGCAAGAACGCGTCCGTAAGGAGGCATTATCATCAGGTCGGCAGCCTTTACGCCGGTATACATATTAAGAAGTATTCTTCTTATCTTTGCGGTGGTGTAACTCTTTGTTCCTACCTTTTCAAGGAAATCGTCGATAGATAACGCGTCTATGCCTGCGCGGAACATACGGTTGACAAGTCCGGGGTCCATATCGGGACATTCAGCAAGCATTGGCGGTATGGTAGAACGCAGGATAAAAAGCAGTTCCCTTTCAAGGTTGTCAAAATATGCAAGCTGCTGCTTGTCCTCATATTCCTTTACAAGATCGGCAACGTGCTTGGGAACATACTCGCTGATATCCTCGCCGTCCTCGATCATTTCGCGGATAAGACTTCCGCTTGCAATGCCGTCGGAGGCTTCCATGCTGTCGTGCGAAGCGCCTTTGCGCTTTACGGTGAATATATCAAAGTCCAGTTTGAGCAGCTTCATTGCTTTAAGGTATTCCACCGCAAGAGTATTGTTCGGCGAATCAAACACAGAAGCTATCATAGGACCGTTTTCAATGGCTATCGCCTGCTGTATCGCCGCCGGGAAAGACATTCCCTGCTCCATGAAAGGCTTTACCTTGGCTTCCATATTTTCCTTTGACGACATACTCAGCGAAGCCATTGCCGCATTTTTCAGCAGTTCTAAATCGCCGCATTCGCTGCCGAACGAAATGCCGTCCACACAGCCAAGAGCGCCCAGCATCATAACGCCCGCACGGGCAAAATGCCCCGCGCTTGCAATGGAATATACCGTAGGCATCTCCACTACCAGATCGACGCCGCCCTCAACTGCGGCTCTTGCTCTGGCGAATTTGTCTATCATGGCAACGTCTCCGCGCTGGACATAGTTTCCGCTCATTATGGCAACTATGTGGGTAGCGCCGTTCTTCCTTGTTTCTTCTATCTGATAGGCATGACCGTTATGGAACGGATTGTATTCAGCTATTATACCGTAAACTTTCATTAATAATGTATCCTTTCTTTTGTTAATGTTTCAGCGAAAATACCGGCAATATCCGGCGGAGGCTGCGCGGAGGAGCTTTTTTCGTCCGGCAGGTCTGATACGCCGCAGTTATTAAAAACCTGTACCTTATTATAGTATATGATTTTGTACAATAAAATATGGAATTATTATTACTATTTTCTGAAAATATTGTAAAGCAATAAAATGTTGACAAAAAAAGTATTGATTTTTGATGTTATTAGTAATAATATAGAAAATATAATTGCTGTATAGTGTCCGGGATCGCCAAACGCATACCGCACAGAACGCAAAAAGTTCCCGGCACAGGATCATATTCTACAGCTAAATTAAAATTTTTCTGAAAGGGTCGTTTTGACTATGATTATTCTTGTTGTAAACGCTGGAAGTTCTTCCCTCAAGTACCAACTCCTCGATATGGACGGCGAAAAGGTCATTGCCAAGGGCAACTGTGACCGTATCGGCATTGGCGGACATATCAAGCACACTACATTTGACGGCAGGACAGTCGATCAGGACTGTGATTTTCCAACCCACACCGAGGCTTTTGAAAAGCTGGTAGAAGTTCTCACCACAGGCGACGCCGCCGTTATAAAGTCCATGGACGAGATCTCCGCCGTAGGACACCGCATAGTACAGGGCGCTGAAATTTTTGACAAGACAACTCTCGTTACCGATGAAGTTATCGACCAGATAGACGGTCTCAGCGAGCTTGCTCCGGTACATAACCACCCTCATGCGCTTGCTCTCAGAGCCTGCAAAAAGGTACTGCCGGCAAATGTTCCTCAGGTAGTTGTATTCGACACCGCTTTCCACCAGACAATGCCGGAAAAGGCTTATATGTACGGACTTCCCTATGAAGATTATGAAAAATATCATGTAAGAAAATACGGTTTTCACGGAACTTCTCACAGATTTGTTACCGCCGCTCTTGCAAAAGCAATGGGCAAGGACATAAAGGATCTGAAGATAGTTTCCTGCCACCTTGGAAACGGTTCGTCCATAACGGCGGTAGACGGCGGAAAGTCCGTTGATACCTCCATGGGATTCACTCCCCTTGACGGCGTTCTTATGGGAACAAGAACGGGTGCAGTAGATCCTTCCGCAGTAACATTCGTTGCTTCAAAGCACCACTTTACGACCTCCGAAATGAGCGACTACATGAACAAGAAGTCCGGTTTCCTTGGCGTATCGGGAATTTCCAGTGATAACAGAGATATCGGCGCAGCTGCTGCAAAGGGCGACAAGAGAGCGCGTCTTGCTTCCGAAATGCTCCAGTATGATATCAAGAAATACATCGGCTCTTATGCCGCAGTAATGAACGGTCTTGACGCTGTGATATTCACCGGAGGGATCGGCGAAAACGCTCCCGAAGTCCGTGAGGGCGTATGCGAAAACATGGATTTCCTTGGCATAAAGATCGACAAGGATATCAACAATTCAGTTCACGGAGAGCTGAAAAAGATATCCTCCCCCGATTCCAAAGCCGAAGTATGGGTCATCCCTACAAACGAGGAGCTTCTTATAGCAAGAGACACTCTGGCTCTTATCTCCAAGTAAGCAAAATTTACCGGGCGGCGAAAGCCGTCCGGTAAATAATCTTAGCTAAAAACATCTTGACAAGCACATATAAATATGATAGAATATTCAAGTACGGGGGTATAGCTCAGTTGGGAGAGCGGTTGCTTCGCATGTAACAGGTCAGGGGTTCGAATC
>CANQZR010000071.1 GCA_947628405.1 uncultured Clostridia bacterium | reverse complement strand
GGCAAGGGTCTTGGAGCTTCTCCGGGAGCAGCCTGCGGTCAGATCGTATTTACGGCTGACGACGCGGAAGCTTGGAAAGCACAGGGCAAAAAGGTCGTTCTGGTTCGTCTGGAAACATCTCCTGAGGACATCACCGGAATGAAAGCTTCACAGGGTATCCTTACGGTAAGAGGCGGTATGACTTCACACGCCGCAGTTGTTGCCCGCGGAATGGGTACTTGCTGCGTTTCCGGCTGCTCCGAGATCACAATGGACGAGGAGAACAAAAAGTTCGAGCTGGCAGGCAAGACCTACCACGAGGGCGACTGGATCTCCATTGACGGTTCTACAGGTAATATCTATGACGGTCAGATCCCCACAGTTGACGCTACTATCGCAGGCGAGTTCGGCAGGATCATGGCTTGGGCTGACAAGTACAGGAAGCTCAAGGTAAGAACAAATGCCGATACTCCTAAGGACGCTCAGAAAGCCCGCGAACTCGGCGCAGAGGGAATCGGTCTTTGCCGTACAGAGCATATGTTCTTTGATCCACAGAGAATTGCTGCTTTCCGTGAGATGATCTGCTCGGATACCGTTGAAGAGAGAGAAGCTGCTCTTGCTAAGATCGAACCCATGCAGCAGGCTGACTTTGAGGCGCTCTATGAAGCTCTGGAGGGCAACCCTGTTACTATCCGTTTCCTCGATCCTCCTCTCCACGAATTCGTTCCTACTGAGGAAGCCGACATTGAGGCTCTTGCAAAGGCACAGGGCAAGTCCGTTGATACCATCAAGGCTATCATTGATTCCCTCCACGAATTCAACCCGATGATGGGTCACAGAGGCTGCCGTCTTGCAGTAACATATCCCGAAATTGCAAAGATGCAGACAAAGGCTGTTATCAAGGCAGCTATCAACGTTAAGAAAAAGCACCCCGACTGGACCGTTGAGCCTGAGATCATGATCCCGCTTGTTGGCGAAGTCAAGGAGCTTAAATATGTCAAGAACGTAGTTGTAGAGACTGCCGACGAGGTCATAAAGGCAGCAGGCTCCGACCTTAAGTATGAGGTAGGAACCATGATCGAGATCCCGCGTGCCGCTCTTACAGCTGACGAAATAGCTAAGGAAGCCGACTTCTTCTGCTTCGGTACAAATGACCTTACACAGATGACATTCGGTTTCTCGAGAGACGACGCAGGAAAGTTCCTGAACGCATACTACGACGCTAAGATCTTTGAGAACGATCCGTTTGCTAAGCTGGATCAGACAGGCGTAGGAAAGCTTATGGAAATGGCTATCAAGCTCGGCAAGCCTGTAAATCCCAAGCTTCACTGCGGAATCTGCGGCGAACACGGCGGAGATCCCACATCTGTTGAGTTCTGCCACAGGATCGGTCTGGATTATGTATCCTGCTCACCGTTTCGCGTGCCTATCGCACGTCTTGCCGCTGCACAGGCTGCTATCAAGGATAACGCATAAGCGGCATAAAAAAGAGATAACAAGGGCCTCCCTCGCATAAGCGGGGGAGCTCTTTTTTTTGCGGCGGGATAAATATATTAAAATTGTATAATATTTAGTTTAAAAAAAGTATTGATCAGGAAGAAAATTATTTCTTAGAATCCTTAATTTCGCATAAATTTTAGTGAATTTGTAGCATTTTAATTAATTTTACTAAATATTATTGACAGATGTTCTAAAAAGTTGTAAAATATAAGCGCAGTAATAACCGCAATTATTATAGGTACACCGTTCATAATTTGTTGCCTTAATTGTAATAATTTATTAAAATTTTGGAGGGAAAGGTATTATGAAAAAATTTTTCAAAAGAGTGACATCATTCATTTTAAGCTTTGCCTTTACTTTTTTAATGGTGGGAGATCTGTCGCTGGATCTGAATGCAGATGATGCACCCAGTGAAGGTATGCATATAATTGTTAAGCACTGGCATGCTGTAGAATCTACAAATCCAGATGTAAATACAACGATTTCAACTGGAAAACTTGATTTCAGTGCAGTACCCGAACAATCAGAAACTTTTGCGGGTTTTGCCGTGTCTGCGGGCAACGACTGTGTTACGCTTAACAGCGAGTCAGCAAGTGGTACTGTAATATACGATCCTGACGTTCACCTTGTAAAAGTCCATGTATTTTACAGTGAAAAGCCCAAGCTCGTTCCCGGTACAAAAATGAAATTTGGCGGCGAAAGCGGAAAAGTAGACGAGATAGACAAGTATAGGGACACTAACATAAAGACTTGGGAATCCGTAGATAAAACTCTGAAAGGTGAAATAATAGCCGCCCTTGGCGACGATGGCGTTATTAATCCAAATTCATTGAGCGATGATGATCTTATCAAGCTTTATGATACCTCCGAGGGTCTGCATACTGACAAGACAGCTACGCCCGTTTATTATGATGATTCAACAATCGGCACAACTACAGACGATAAAGAAGACGCCGGCACCCGTGTATTTGATATAAACCTTGAAGCATGGTATAACGATCAGGCTACCGCAAAGGTAGGTCTTATCCTTGACGCGTCCGGAAGTATGGCGTTTATTTCCGACGGGCTGGAACCTATACGTTTGACTAATGGGTCGGCTTATGAACTTGGTGACGGTACATATATACAGCCGAACCAATACATTACACCCGCACAGGTCGATCAGATACTTAATAAAAACCTGACCGACAACTCAAAGCTGAGCTACAGCGACTATTCATATTACATATTTGACACCCGTGACTTTACGCAGGAGTTTGTTCCTTTGGCGTATTGGGGAGGAAAAAATACGGGCAGTATTACTATATCCGCTGATGAGAGAACATTGAAGTCCTTGAAAGAGATTGGAGATTTGGGGACTTATTTAAACTTTGATTATGCTGAGAATAAATATAGAAATGAAGCAGACGAAAAAGGGGCAAGTGTTCAGGCGGTTACACATGATAGTGTTAATGGCTTTGTTGATGCAGATAAATTAACATCTGGCATATCAGGTAGTAATGATTATAATAACAATGGTTGGGGCTTTGAGCTGGTAAAGTCAATAAAAAAAGACAACAAATATCTTTCTATTCCTGCAAATTCAAGCACAGATGGTGATTTTACACTTTCGTTTGCTGTAAAATCCAGTGACTGGTCAAAAGAAAAAGGTGATCCGTGGATAGGAGAATTATTTTACATTGGACCAAAAACATCTAAATCTGCAGATGACGGCTACACATTATGGTTACGTCCTAATGGTAGTAACAAATATATAAGCGCATATTTAGATAAGGGTTTAGATAAGGACAAACCTGATGGAAAAAAAGGAGAAAAAAATAACACTGTAGCAACTCTTCAAAATGTTTTACAAGAAGACAAACATAATGGCTATTTGCATTTGACACTATCGTTCGACAAGCAAAGTGACAATAAATATCATTTGACTGTTTATGTCAATGGGAACAAAGTTGAAGTTAAACCTGATGAAACATCATCCATTGATACTCCGTTTATAAAAGAAAAGCATACAACTTTTGAAGCAATTAGTGCTGACGATCTTCAAATTGTTCTTGGCGGTTTTAATACAAATGATAGTGAAACGCCTCGAGGTTACCTCGATGAAATATGCGTATATGGAAAGGCACTGAACGACAGCGAGGCGAAGGAAGTTTATACGGCTATAAACATAACTGATGAATCGGAGGAAACATCTACCAAAGCAATAGATGAAAACGATAACGTAATCGCCACTTATGACGCCGCTCTTAACACAGGCGACCAAGAAGACCGTGCAGGCTGGTACTTTGTAAATTCAGGAAGCGATCCCGAAAAATTTTATGATGAAAAAGAAATACTCACCGCAAAAGAGTTTTGTGGTCTGCTTCCAAACGAAGTTATCAAAAATGAAATAGTTCTCAAAGACCTCCCTAAAAGTGTTCAGGATTACTTTGCAACTAACCCGGGCGATGTGACCAACGGCAACGGCGGTTATATCGCCACATCAGGAAAAGACAACTTTACTGGCAAAGGTAACTGGTTCAATCCTAAAAGCACGGAAAAAACAAGCAAAGGCGACCCTGACATGGGCGAAGCACAAGAAGTTAAGACAGGCGACCCAACATACTATCCCGCTATAACTGTGCCCGACGGAGAAACAAGACAATATATAAACGGAAATTCCCCCTGCATTTTCTTTATAGATAAGGCAGGTTATCTGCGCTGCTTCTATAATAACGGTGCTAACACAAAAGCCCCCGAAAAAGGTGAAAAAGAGCTTCGTTCAGGCGTTTCCTATGTTTATCAGAAAGATGATACAACTAACATAAAGTCTGAGGATCTTTCGTATGCTCTGGGTCAGTTTGCCGCACAACTCCACAAAGCTACTCCTAACAGTATGATCTCTGCGGTCAGATTTAACAATCAGAAATTAACGTATAACACCGATAAAAGCAAATCGGATAAATACGCTGATGGCAAACCGGTAGGAAAAGATTACTTACCCGATATGTTGGAAAAACTGGTTATGCTTGACTGGACTTCCGACACAAAGGAAATATCCCAGATACTGAGCCTTAAACGCGGCGACGGCGGAACGCTTGGCAAAGAAGATTCCGACCTGACGGATAAAGATCTTGCTGATGGAGTGAGAAAGCTTGCTCAGTATAACTACGGTATGACCGGCGGAACATATACATGGACCGGTTTTCAGGCGTACACAGACTTACTGGACAGCCGGATCAAAGAAGGCGACCCGGCTAAGAAATATATTATCCTCTTTACCGACGGTATGGATAATATGCTTGATAAAAACGACGAAGATCAACGGAATTATGCCATAAATCTGGCTAAAGAATTAAAGGATAATAAGGATTATACCATATTCTGCGTTGTATTGAAAAACAAAACATTTGATACAAGCGGCTCCGGCAGCGGCGAAGAAACAAGAGGAGACAAAGTAAAGGCGTACATGGCAGAAATTGCCGGAAATAAAAGTACATACGGTCAAACCTTTGATCAATTAAATAATAAATATATCTTTGAAGCAGACGACGTTACAGGTCTGACCTCCGCATTTACCGGCGAGATATTGGATAAGGTATCTTCCAGCCTGAGCGATTACACCGTTAAGGACTATATCGACCCTCGCTTTGACCTTGTGGACGCCACCGGAAACACTTATGTTCTCGGCAATGACGGTAGTGTGACTGTAAAAGACGAGAGCGGCAAGAAAGTTGAAAGCGCAGATACAAAAGTTATCCATATCAACGACGGTTATACTGCAGAATTGAATTATGATGACAGCAAGAAAATGTACTGCCTTGAATGGGCAGAACAGACTATTCCCGGCACAACTCCGGGACAAAACAGCCTTACCATATGGTCAAGGACTTTCCGCATAAAAGCCAAGGAGGACTTTATCGGCGGCAACGGAATACTTACTAACGGCAATGCTGCAAACGAAAACTGGGTATATTATCCCGGTACAGATGGTAACGCAGATGGAGACAAGAGCTCCGGCGTTGATGATGCAGTGATCAATAAGAAAGATGTTGATGGCACAGGTGCGTTAAACGACCCGTATGTTTCCAAAGGCTTCCCAAGGACTACGGTAAACGTAAGGATCCCTGAGCTTGATGTCAAAGGCGACAGAGAGGTCATTTACCTTGGCGAGACGATAGATCCTGTGGAGATCGCTGAAAAGATCGGTAAAACCGTTGAGGGAAATATTTATTGGGAATATCTGGCAAGATATTATGCTCATATCACACCGGGCGTAGACTATACCAATGCTAACAAAGACGAAATACTTGCTAAAGCCATTCAAGAACTGCTTGTAAATGGAACTGAAAGCACGACTAACGGTGAATATTCCAAGACATTGGAATACATCTATCTGCCGGGCATGGATAACAGCAGTATTTCCAAAGACATAAATAAAAATTATTTCGATGATAAGCTTGGAAAAATAACATATTCTATCCAAACTATAACTCCCGAATCAGGTGAGAAAACAGAAACCGACAAAACCAGCTTTATTACCAAGAATACCACAGCCAAAAGAGAGTATAAGCTTACGGTCAAGTTTAACGCTTATAAGAATAGTGACGGTGTTACCTATGAGGAAAGAAACAAAGCTCTCCTTAAAGACGGCGATACAAACTATCTGTGGGATCCCAAATATAAGCCTGTTGCCGGCGAAGAACAGGAATGGATAGAGGGCGGCGGTACGTATATTGTCAAGATCGTCAAGGGCGAAATAGTTCTGGGTGTAGAGTTTAAAGAGGAAACCTATAATTACATTCATGACAATTATAGCACTCCTGAGCCGGAATTTACTGTTGATCTTATAAGAAATTATGATAAAGGCGAAGTCAAAGTCACGGATCAGAAAGTCGGAAAATTCAATGTCTCGATAGATGTTTCTAAAGAGTGGGAAGATCTGATAAAAGAACTGGACCCTTCGACAAGCGCTTCTGCACTTGCTGACGATCATATTATCAAAAAGTATGATAATGTCAACGAAACGGTAACGTATTATTTCCCGTTAGAGGTTAATGCCGGTTTTGATTTTGAAAATGAATATCTTCCTATAGGAGATTATACCGTTGAATGTGATGATTTCCCAACGTATATTGATTTCAAAAACAATATTAAGGTTGGCGAAGTCGAAAATGATATGGCTGATCTGTTCAAAAAGACTTATAAGGCTGGAGAAACAAAGCTCACCGAGGAGTATTCAGGATCGTCAGCGACGGCTACTCCGAAGCAAATTGCCGCTAAGAATGATGGCGCAAAAATACAGCTTGGAACTAAGGAATATACAGAGCCCACGGAATATTACACCGATGACAGACTCGCGCTCATGCTTATTGCTCCTAAGTTAAATGGCGGAAAACTTACGGTTTCCAAGACTGTGACCGGCGCTGATGACACAAATGAGAACTATCTTTACGATTTCACCGTTACGTTCAGTAAAGACGGCTCGCTGTATACCGACGCAGTGATCGCTACACGCTACAGCGGAAGCAGTGATACGACGGGAACTCCTGCAACGTTAAAAGAGATCAGCGACGGCGAATATGGATTTACACTTAAGCACGGCGAGAGGATCGAATTTACAAATCTCCCCGCAGGAGCAAAATTTACTGTCACCGAGAAAGACGCCGACATATATAAAGCAAAATATACATTTGGCACAGTGATGAATGGGGAATATCCGACAGGCGGCATAACCGGCGAGATCACGGCTGAAACCAAAGAGCCCTCGATCGGGATCATCAACACTCCTATTAAGGGCGAATTGGCGATCACAAAGACCGTTCTTAACAATGACGGAGAAATTGCGGCGGATAATTACGCAAACGAGATACCGTTCACGTTCAATATTACCCTTACGGACGATGATAACAAGCCTGTTTCCGGAAAATTTAATTACACAATTAACGGATCAACGGATATTCACGAAATTGAATTTAATAATGACGGCGAGGGAACTCTTGAACTTAAAAACGGTCAGACCGCAGTTATAACGGGTATACCTTTTGGAACAAAATTCACTGTTTCCGAAACGGAAAACGCCGGATATGATACGACGGTTGAAGTTGACAATATGCCTGCGGTAGATAAGACCGCTTCCGGAACGATACCTGAGGATAGTGTTACTGTTAAATTTTCCAATAAGCAAAAGACCGCCGATATGAGTATCAGCAAGGTAGTA
Source organism: uncultured Clostridia bacterium (assembly GCA_947628405.1). Classification (GTDB taxonomy): domain Bacteria; phylum Bacillota; class Clostridia; order Oscillospirales; family Ruminococcaceae; genus RGIG8773. The sequence continues at coordinate 2,263 of CANQZR010000071.1, read as the reverse complement.
AGGAATTCCGACGGTACGGAGCTTACTCCGGAAATACTGGCTGAAGGGTTTAAATTCAATATCAGCCTTAATGTTCCAAAGGGCGAGGGCGAAAATGTTCCCGTAAGCGGAACTTTTGATGTGGAATATTCCAATACCGAAAATATTCATGTTCCGACTACAAGACCTACAAACATTACATTTATGAACGGTAATGCGGAATTCACCCTTTATCATGGAGATAAGCTGACGATAAAGGGGCTTCCCGTAGGAGCGTCCTACACCATAACGGAGACTGACTCCAAGGGACTTGTACCACGTAGCAAAGATATAACCGGAACAATTTCGGAAACTGCAGCAAATTCCGTAGAATTCATCAATCAGGATAAGGTTGCAGAGATCAGCATTACAAAGCAGATCAAGAGCTATGACGGCATAACTATAATAGATCCGGCTGCTGCTGTTTCGGCTAATGCTGAGGAATTCACTTTCACTGCAGTATTTAAGAAGTCCCAGACAGACACAGACACGCTTAAGGATACGTTCTATATCACTAAGGACGAAGGTATATCTCACGAGGAAATATCCTCCGGAGGAACATTCACCCTTAAAAACGGTCAGAAAGCGGAGATAACAGGATTGCCTGACGGAACATACTATGAGATCACGGAGATAGTGGATAATGACGCTAAGTATTTGCCGGAGAATTACGATGTGAACAAAGGCATTGTAGCTTCCGGAACGGCTTCTGCGTCAACACCGGCAGCGCCTGTTGAGATCATTGTTACAAACGTTGAGCAGATGGCGGGATTCAGCCTTACCAAGACGGTAGCTTCGGAGGATCCGTTAGACAAGGATAAGGAATTCATGTTCGGCGCAGAGCTTACGCGTAACGGCGAAAAACTCAGCGGCTCATATACCGGCACCGTAACGACAGCGACTGGAAACAAGCCTGCGACAGCTGAATTTGTGGACGGCGAATGTGAAAAATTCACCATTGACGGAATAAGCAAAGACAATATTACCCTTAAAGACGGCGAAACTCTTACGCTTACTCTGCCGGAAGACAGCGTTATTTCCGTATGGGAGATAGATGCGCAGGGCTTCACTCCGACATTTGCCGGAACGGGAGAGCTTAACGGTGAAAAATATTCTGTCACCATAAGCGACAGCACGGCAGCGGCAGTTACCGTAACTAATACCAAGAATGTCAGCGATCTGATCGTTACAAAGAGTGTGACCGACGCAGGAGATAAGGACGCAGAATTTGACTTCACGGTAACTATCGGAAAAGCAGGAACGTTCAGCTACGCTGTCTGCGATATTGGTACGGATCCTGCAACCATTACTTCATGGTCTGAGGCTTCGTCCGCAGCAGGCGAAACGTCAACAACATTCAGCGCAAAGCTTAAGGACGGTCAGCAGCTTGTTGTAAAGGGTATTCCCGCAGGAACGTTCTACAGCATAACTGAGACTGCCGAGGAATTCGATACGACAATTTTGGCAGCTTCCGGTGAAATTAACGGAAAGACTGTACAAGGCAATATTCCCGCTGACGGCACAAGCGTTACGGCGGCTTATACCAATACAAGAAAAACCGTTTTAGGCAGTCTGACGATCACAAAAACGGTAGTAAACGATTATGGCGACGTAGATACCAGTAAACAATTTGAAATTGAAGTATTTCTTACCGCTCCTGCCGGCAAGACCATTGATACGTCAGGTATGGCAGGCTTGGGAAGCGTAAACGTCGCATCAGACGGCAAGGTAACTCTTGATGTTTTACTCAGAAGCGGCGAAAGCGTTACGATCAACGGTCTGCCTATAGGTACACAGTTTACCGTCAGTGAGACGGTTGAAAGCTCTGACGGATATGATGTTTCATATTCCGCAGGAGGAGCTATAACCGGCATGGGAAGTCTAACTCAGGGCGATCCCAATGCTGCAATTACCGTGACAAATACAGCAAAGCAGCCTATTACGCCCACCGATCCGCCAAAGGACAACGGCAGTCTTACAGTCAGCAAGACGGCTGTTTATGAAAACGGAGATCCTTTTGGATCGTCCGAAAAATACAGCTTTACTGTAGTTCTTAGCGACACAAGCGTAACAGGAACGTACGGCGACATGAGCTTCACAAACGGAGCAGCCACATTCGAGCTTGAAAGCGGCGAAAGCGTGACCGCAAGCGGACTTCCCGCAGGAATAACATTCACGGTTACAGAATCTTCTACTGGAGACTTTAAGACATCGGCGGTTCTTACGGGAACAACAGCTACGGAAG
>CANQZR010000070.1 GCA_947628405.1 uncultured Clostridia bacterium | reverse complement strand
GCGCAGGCTTATGAGCGCCAAGATTTTTGAAAGCAGCGGCAACGGAGTTGCTGAGATCATCCTCAGCGGCTGCCTGCACTGGCTCAGGCTCGGGAGTGGGAGCAACAGGTGCAGGCTTAGGAGCCGGTGCAGCAGCTTCGGGTCTGGGAGCCGGCGCCGGTGATGGTTTTTGTTCGGCTGTGGGTTCTTCTTTATTCTTTGGTGCAAAAAATTCTTCAATACCTTTTTTTATACTTGCAAGATTATCTCTTGAAGTCTGATCCGAATATCCTTTTATTATAGCAAGCGCATTGATATCGTCTGATGAACGGTCGTCTTTTTTCTCGATCATCATCTGTGCAGCTATAAGTTTTGCTTTATCCGTAACAGGGACTTTCTTCTTATCGAGCCCACTGTTCAGGACATATATAGGTACAAGTTTCTTGTACTGTTCCGGGAAGTTTTCATCAGCAAGTTTTTTAGCTGCTTCTTCAGAATCGTTTGTATACCAGCTTACTGCCATTATCATGATCTTATCGGCAGGTATAGAAGACAAATTCTTCTTTATGTAATCCATGATCGGGAGCTTGTCTCCATATACTCCGCTGGCAAATATTATTAACTTGTATGCAAGCATTTTAGTAACATTGAAGCTGTCAACGCTTATAACATCGGCGTCAACATCTTCTTTGAGCCAATCGGCATACATTTTGGTATGACCGAATTTTGTTGAATAAACAACCGCGATATTTTTCATTAGCTTCATCAGCGGACAGAATATCCTGCCGCATCCTCCTTATTGCAGTATATTGATAATAATTCAATTCATAAGGTCAAGCAAATACTATACATTATAATTATATATATTAATGCTGTCTTATTTGTGAATTTTATGTTAATAATAGATAAATTTTATACAAATCTTAAATTTTAAAAGGTGATGTTTGTTAAATATACACAACAAACAGAAGCAATTTAAAGCAGTATAAACAATTGCACTATATTAAAGCATCTGCTGCTTGTATACCGGTATCAATTATAGTATGGAAAATTATTCAAAATATTGCCGGTTTTTATTTAACATAGGTCACATTTTTATTATCATTTTCAAGCGATTTTTCTGCTTTTACAATATTATATCACAATAAACAAATTTTTTCAACAATTTTTTTAAAATTTATAATATTTTAATTTAAAAAAGAGGTTCCATTACCATTCCTACATAACATCTTATGATATCAGCCGGTTTTTATAATGCGTCAACGGACTATATCCTTGGAATAATTAACGATAAAAGAGGATCTTCATAAGGAAAAATAATAAGTTGTAAAGCTTTGGCTGTAAGTATTGAAATTTTAAGGATATTATGGTATAATAATTATGTTTATTTTTCCGGAAGGAGTCTGTCATGATATGAAAATTGCTATCCTTGAAGCTAAAACGGTTTCAAAAGGGGACGTTTCCTTTGAAGAAATATATAAGCTCGGAGACGTTGATGAATATCCTCTTACACCGGCAGGAAGAATAATTTCCAATGTCGGGGACGCGGAAGCGGTCCTGTGCAATAAAACTCCCTTTACAAAAGATATACTTGAAGCGTGTCCTAATTTGAAATACATTGGATTGTGCGCTACCGGATATAATAATATAGATATTGATACCTGCCGCAGACTCGGTATAACCGTTTCCAACGTTCCTGCATATTCCACGTCGGCAGTTGCACAGCAGGTGTTTTCATTCATACTGTATTTTGCCGGCAAAACTTCTCGGTATGCCGAATATGTCAAGGAAGGCGGCTGGATAAGGTCGGAGACATTTTCGGATTTTGCTTTCCCGATAACCGAACTTGCAGGAAAAACTATCGGTATCATCGGTTATGGTTCGATAGGAAGAAAGGTCGCCGCTATCGCAGAGGCTTTTGATATGAATGTGATCGTAAATACAAGAACTGCCAAACAGGACAGCGCGGTAAAATTTGTTGGTCTTAAAGAGCTTTTTGAACAGTCGGATTTTATAACGGCACATTGTCCTCTTACCAATGATACAAAAGGTCTGATATGCAGTGATTTGCTCGGTCTTTGCAAACCGTCCTGCATAGTTATCAATACCAGCAGGGGAGCAGTGGTAAACGAAGCGGATCTTGCAGATGCCCTTAATTGCGGAAAAATTGCCGGAGCCGCTCTTGATGTTCTGTGTGAAGAACCAATGTCAGAAAACACTCCTCTGAAAGATGCAAAAAATTGCATAATCACTCCGCATATTGCATGGGCGCCTTTAGAGACAAGAAAGCGTCTGATTGGCATAGTTGCTGAAAATCTCAAGGCATTTATTAACGGTGATCCTGTAAATACGGTCACCTGATATTATAAATAGAAAGGCGATAACAATGTTTGATATCAATGAAAAGAAAAGAATAGTTGTAAAGGTCGGCACATCAACGCTGACACATAAGACCGGAAGACTGAACATACGAAGGGTGGAAAAACTTGTAAAAGTTCTTTCGGATATCCATAACAGCGGAAAGGATATAATACTTGTTTCATCTGGAGCAATAGGTCTGGGAATGTCAAAAATGAGCCTTACCGAGCGTCCTAAAGATACTCCTATGAAACAGGCTTGCGCGGCTGTAGGACAGTGTGAACTTATGTATATGTATGATAAACTTTTTGGTGAACATAACATAACCGTTGCCCAGATACTGCTTACAAGATATATACTTGACACTCCGCGCAAAAACAATGTTGTAAATACTTTTGAAAAGCTCCTTGACCACAATGTTATACCGGTCGTAAACGAAAATGATACCGTTGCAATAGACGAGCTGGAACTTGAACTGGGCGAAAATGACAGCCTTGCGGCGCACGTCGGTATAATAAGCCGTTCGGATATGCTTATCATACTTTCGGATATTGACGGCTTTTATAACGGTAACCCTAATGAAGATCCCGATGCGGAAGTTATTCCTGTCATAAACAAGATAGATGACAATATCCGTTCTCTTGCCGGAGGCGCAGGATCAAAACTCGGGACCGGCGGAATGGTAACAAAGCTCAATGCTGCTGAGCTTGCTCTTGGCGCAGGTATGGATATGGCTATTCTTAACGGAAGAAATCCGTATATTCTTTATGATTTCTTTGACGGTAAGGCTGTCGGTACGATATTTACGGAAAAATAATCTTAAATAATTTTATGGAGGAATAAATATGACTTATATAGAAACTCTCGGAGCCAATGCCAAGGCTTCCGAAAAAGCTCTGAGATGCGCTTCAACACAGGAAAAAAATAATGCTCTGGCGGCAATTGCATATGCTATTGAAGAAAATACCGGCGATATCCTTGCCGCCAATGAAAAAGACCTTGAAGCGGCAAAGGAAGACGGCATTTCTCCTGTTATGCAGGACAGACTACGTCTTACTGCCGAAAGGATAAAAGGCATTGCAGACGGTGTACGCGATGTTATAAAACTTGAAGATCCTGTCGGTTCTGCTGATTTCTGTTCAGTACGTCCGAACGGTATGAGAATAACTAAAGTCCGTGTCCCTCTTGGGGTAATAGGGATCATTTTTGAATCCCGTCCTAATGTTACCGTAGATGCCGCTGTTCTTTGCCTTAAAGCAGGAAACGTTGTTATCCTGCGCGGAGGAAAGGAAGCGTATAATTCAAATAATATACTGTGCAGCATAATGCGTGATGCGATATCCTCCTGCGGATTTCCGGCAGATGCCGTACAGTTTGTTGACGATACAACACGAGAAGTAACTATACAGCTTATGAAATGCAGCAAATATCTTGATGTTCTTATACCTCGCGGAGGAGCAGGACTTATACGCGCTGTAAAGGAGAATGCTTCTGTGCCTGTTATAGAGACAGGCGTGGGGAATTGTCATGTTTACGTTGATGAATCTGCAGATCCCGATATGGCTGTCAACATAGTTGATAACGGAAAGACTCAGCGCCCGTCTGTATGCAATGCTGTTGAATCACTGCTTGTTCATGAAAAAGTTGCAGATAAGATCCTTCCGCTCATAAAGAAACGTCTGGATGAACATAATGTGGAAATACGCGGCTGTAAAAGGACTGCTGATATACTGGGAGAATGTGTTGTTCCTGCCACTGAAGATGACTATGCTAAAGAATTTCTTGATTATATAATCTCCGTAAAAGTGGTATCCGGTATCGACGAGGCTATAGAGCATATTTCCAGATACAGTACGGGACACAGCGAGTGTATCGTTACAAATGATCTTGCAAATGCGGAAAAATTCAAGAACGAAGTGGATTCAGCCGCCGTTTATGTTAACGCTTCAACAAGATTTACCGACGGCGGAATGTTCGGCTTCGGTGCGGAGATAGGGATCTCCACTCAGAAGCTGCATGCAAGAGGACCTATGGGACTGCGTGAGCTTACATCAATGAAATATCTTATTGACGGAAACGGTCAGATCCGCTGACGAAAGGAGTATCTGCATTAATTATGGACGATAAAAAAGATTTTTTCGATTATGATACCTATATAAAAGGCGAACCGGAAAAAGACAGGAAAAATAAAAAAAACAAGCCTGCAAAAAATTCTCAGAAACCTCCTAAACTTGTCCCTTCCGATAATATCGAAAAAATGAAACGGAAACAGCAGGATAAGGAATCTATAGACAATATTAAAAAAATGTTCGGTGAAGCCCTTGATGAAAGCCATGAAGAGCTTGCCGAATTTGCCGACGAACAGGCTGTCCCCGATATGCCGGAAGCAAATCCGGAAGGTGTAAAGAGAAAACTGTATTTTGTTTTCGGAATAGTAATTTCAATACTTGCTGTAATCGGGCTTGTTTCGGTAATAAGTTATACGGTCGACAGAATAAGGGAGTTTGCCGATAATACCCAGCAGAAAACAGAGTTTGCAAGGTTTGTTTATCCTATCGTTATATGCGATCCTGCGCCGTTCGATCAGACGGTAAAGCTCAGGAACGACACAATGCTTACAGCGGCAATATGGGATATTATCCTTTACGAAGATAAAAGCAAATATGAATCGGATTTTGATATGATAATAGTTCCGGAGCTTGATGTTGAACAGCATGTAACAAAGCTGTTCGGAGCAGGTATCGGCGTTGAACATCAGTCTATTCTCGGAGCAGATGTACAGTTCTATTATGATGAAAGTATCAAGTCTTACAGGATACCGTCAAATCCTAAGTATTTTACCTATTCTCCTTACATAGAAAACATTTCAAGGGTAGGGGAAAGATACACTCTTACTGTAGGATATGTTTCACCTACGCCCGCTTGGCTCACTCTTACTTCGGATGATGAGCCGGAACCGGATAAATATGTTGAATATGTTGTTTCAAAACGCGGAGATGAAATGACGCTTGTTGCCATACAGGAGTCCGAACTGAAGGTGGAATCTGATCATGGGATCTAAAAATAAAGCTGACCGTACAAATGCAATGCGGCTTCTTGAAGCGGCAGGGATAGGATTTGAAGTTTCGGAGTATGAAGTAGATGAAAATGATCTTTCCGGAACTCATGCAGCTGAAATGCTTGGGCGCGATCCTGATACTGTATTCAAGACTCTTGTTCTTAAAGGGGACAAAACCGGGTATTTTGTATGCTGCATACCCGTTAATAAAGAATTGGATCTGAAAAAGGCGGCGAAAGTGTCCGGAAATAAAAAGTGTGAAATGCTCCATGTAAAGGATCTTCTCGGTGTAACCGGATATATCCGCGGAGGCTGCTCTCCGGTGGGAATGAAAAAGAAGTTCCCGACATTTATAGATGTTTCAGCCGAAAATATGGACGCATTTTCTGTAAGCGCCGGCACAAGAGGAAAACAGATGATAACAGATCCTCAAAAACTTTGCGCATATCTTAATGCTGAATTTGCTGATATTACAGCATGAAAGGAATGATAAATATGAACAGTGAAATAAGGAATATTGACCTCTGGCAGAGCGGAGAAACTAAGATACAGTGGGTAAAAGGAAATATGCCGCTTCTAAGAGGTATTGAGGAAGAATTTTCAAAGGAAAAACCTTTCCAAGGTGTAAAAGTAGCTCTTTCCGTTCACTTGGAAGCAAAGACCGCATATCTTTGCCGCGTACTTGCGGCAGGCGGCGCAGAAATGTACATTACCGGAAGCAATCCGCTTTCCACACAGGACGACGTTGCAGCCGCTCTCGTTCATGGAGGACTGAATGTTTTTGCATGGTACAACGCTACCGCCGAAGAGTATCACCGCCATACCGCTGCGGTCATAGAAGCAGGTCCTAACATAATAATTGATGACGGCGGCGATCTGGTAAATCTTATTCATAATGAATACCCCGAAAAGATAGCAGACGTTATCGGCGGCTGTGAGGAAACTACTACGGGAATTATCCGTCTTATTGCAATGGCAAAAGAAAACAAGCTGAAATTCCCCATGGTACTTGTAAACAATGCCGACTGCAAGCATCTTTTCGACAACCGTTACGGTACGGGACAATCGGTATGGGACGGTATCAATCGTACTACAAATCTTATCGTTGCAGGAAAAAATGTTGTAGTCGCAGGTTACGGCTGGTGCGGAAAAGGTGTTGCAATGCGTGCTAAAGGACTTGGCGCGGAAGTCATTGTTACGGAAGTTGACCCTATAAAAGCCATGGAAGCTGTAATGGACGGTTTCAAAGTAATGAAAATGACCGAAGCCGCAAAGATAGGTGATTTCTTTATCACCGTAACAGGCTGCCGGGACGTTATCACCGAGGAAAGTTTCCATGTTATGAAAGACGGAGCTATCTGCTGCAACGCAGGACATTTTGATGTTGAAGTTGACGTTGCCACGCTAAAGAAAATCGCCGTTGAAACAAAAGTTGCCCGTAACAACATTCAGGGTTATCGTCTTGACAACGGCAAATGGATATATGTAATTGCGGAGGGACGCCTTGTAAATCTTGCTGCCGGAGACGGTCACCCTGCGGAGATAATGGATATGAGCTTTGCTATACAGGCTTTGTCCGCGCTTCATCTTGTTAAAAATAAAGATTCGCTGACGGAAAAGATAATCGATGTTCCAAAATACATTGACCGGGAAGTGGCAGAAAGAAAGATCCGTTACTGGGGCATGGAAATTGACAAGCTGACAGACGTTCAGGAAAAATACCTTAACAGCTGGCAAGCGGAATAATGTTGTCTTAAACAGATTGTGATTTGAGAGGGTAAACATATGAAAAAATGGTATGATGAAGAATACGAGTTTAAAATTGAAGTTATAGGATTTCTTCAAGGTGACCACACTGAAAATTATTGTCGCAACGGTGAGGAAATAGGCGATACTTATTGTTGTACTTACGGTTGCCCTGTAAATAGTGAGGGATATGGTATTTGCAGTAAAACAATGATGATTGTGTACCCTATTATGGAGGCAGTGCGAAGCGGTGGTGATTTAGAGAATCTTGGAGGGGACAGCAAGTACAGCAAGACAATTATCTGCCCCGACGGGTGTGTGAAATTTCGCTTGACTTCAAAGCCTCTCGGAAACTTGAATTTTCACAAAGGTGAATTTTGGAAAGAACCATAAACAAATAATATTAAAAAATGCGGAGCGTTTTTCACGTTCCGCATTTTATGTATGCAAAGAAAAATTACATTCTGTAAATTTCACCCATAAGCGAGGGAGTTGCCGAAATAGCGTTTGCCTCATCTGTATCAATGTGCATAGCACGGGCAAATTTTTCCGAAACGCGGCAAACAACATCGCCGAGGATAGCTTTTCTTCCGTCGGTATCGACCTTGACATAAACAACGTCCTTATCCTTAACACCAAGTTCTTCCGCGTCGGCAGGAGTAAGGTGTATATGTCTCTTTGCAATGATAACACCTTCATTTATTTCGATCTCGCCGCATGGACCAACGATCTTGCAGCCTGCTGAGCCTGCCAGATCTCCGCTTTCACGGATAGGAGCCGTAATGCCTATAGAACGTGCGTCGGTCGCGGAAAGTTCTACCTGAGTGGCAGGACGAACAGGTCCGAGGATAGAAACGTTTGCAAGGGATTTCTTTGGACCAACGACTTCAACGCGTTCTTCGCAGGCGAACTGACCCGGCTGGGAAAGATCTTTTTTCTTTGTAAGGGTTGCACCCTTGCCAAAGAGAGTTTCAAGATCTTCCTGTGTAACGTGAACATGACGAGCTGATGTTTCAACTATAAACTGCTGTGACATATAAATGACCTTCCTTGTTTTAGAATTTCGGAAATTTTCCTATAATACCAGTATACTACTTTTGACGGAAAAGTCAAGAGATAACGTCAAAATTATCGGTCCTTGGTTTTTACTACTGCTTCATGTTCCTTTTTCAGTTCGGCGATAAGCCTGTCAAGGCTCATATTCTGGTTATATGCAGTCACAACTGCTTTAAGAGGGATATCAAGTCCTGCGCTGCGCATATTTTTCAGCAGAACATCAAGGCGCTTGCTTGATATCCCCGAAAATACCACACATTCTTCATCAGAGGAAATATTTGTTCCGTTTGAAGAAAAGCCGTTATATCCTGCAAGAAAACCGATTGTTTCTCCTGCTTTTTCGGCAGGAATGACAGTATGTTTCATTCCTGAAGCGGAAACGGCATTTTCCAGAAGTGTGAGACGTTCTCCCGAAATATTGTAAGAAAGTACAGTTTCCGGAAGTGTGGGTATAATTCTTGATTTCATAAAAAGATCCTTTCGGTCAAAGCCTGCTTTTGAAATCTTCATAGCCAAAACTTTTTACAATAACATTTTCACCGTTTGTTTTATGAAGAATTATCGTGGGAAGCGGCATACCGTTGAACGTGTTGTTTTTGACCATTGAATATATTGCCATATCGCAGAAAATTAGTCTGTCACCGGATTTCAGCGGCTTATCAAAAGAATAATCCCCGATGATATCACCTGCCAAACAGGTAGGACCTCCCAGACGGTAGGTAAACGCTTTTTCATTGGGTTGTCCCGAACCGATTATCATGGGACGGTAAGGCATTTCCAGAACGTCCGGCATATGACAGGCGGCGGAAGTGTCCAGAATTGCAATATCCATGCCGTTTTTCATGGTGTCCAGAACTTCCGAAACAAGGAATCCTGCGTTCAGCGCCACGGCTTCTCCCGGCTCGATATAAATTTGCAGATCATACTTTTCTTTCATGTGAAGAACAAGCTCTATCAGCTTCTGAACATCATAATTTTCCTTTGTGATGTGATGTCCGCCGCCGAAATTCAGCCATTTTAAATCGTAAAGATATTTTCCGAACTTTTCTTCAACCACTGTAAGAGTACGTTCGAGAGTGTCCGCACCCTGTTCGCACATTGTGTGAAAATGCAGACCGTTTATTCCCTCCGGAAGTTTTTCCGGTAGATTTTCAAGCGTAGTTCCCAGACGGGAATTTTCAAAGCATGGGTTGTAAATATCCGTTTCAATTTCGGAATATCCGGGATTTATCCTTATTCCGACTTCAATATTTTTTCCGCTTTTTCTGATCTGCGGATAAAATTTTTCATACTGTGAAATGCTGTTGAAAACAACATGATCCGCATATTTGATGATCTCGGGAAAATCTTTTTCACTGTAAGCAGGGGAATAAACGTGAGTTTCTCCGCCGGGCATTTCTTCCTTTCCAAGACGCGCTTCAAAAAGTCCGCTTGCAGTAGTTCCGGCAAGATATTTTCCTATCAGCGGATAAACGCTGTACATGGAAAATGCCTTTTGCGCAAGGAGGATCTTACAGCCTGTTCTGTCCTGAACGTTTTTAAGGATCTCAAGATTTTTTATAAGCAAATTTTCGTCTGTGATATAACAGGGAGTGGGAAGATCTTTTACATCAAAATTCAGCATTTTAATTTCCTTTCGGCTTTTTATCCACAATTTCAATATTTTCAAGCTGACCTACAAGGTTTGCCTTTACGGAATCACGGTATTCCTGACGTAGAGCAGCCTGTTCGGCTTTTTCAGATTCCGTAAGACCTGCCGAGGTGCGCGATTTCCGCGCAAGTTCATTGATGCGGTTTATTTTTTCTGGAGACATTTTTATTCCTCCGTTTATTCAAGATTTAATTTTTTTGCAAAAATTCTTTCCGCGGCAATAAGATAAATTACCGAAAGTATAATAGAAATCAATATATTGCTGTATGACCTTGCCGTTAAAGTCATATCATCTTTTATCGAAAAAATATACGCAGTCAGCAGAATGCTTGTTATGATATTTTCCGCAAAATTTATCGCCAGAAACATTACTACCGACATTGCAAGCTTGTTTTTGCTGAAAAGATTGCCCAGCGCAA
>CANQZR010000069.1 GCA_947628405.1 uncultured Clostridia bacterium | reverse complement strand
TCGACATTCTTTCGATGGTGCCGCTAACCGGACTTGAACCGGTACGCTGTTGCCAGCGAGGGATTTTAAGTCCCTTGTGTCTGCCTATTCCACCACAGCGGCAAAATCTAAAAATATTATACCGTAAAAAAAAGATTTTGTCAAGTAAAAATATAAAAATATGCGGATAGCTCATATCAAGCTGTCCGCATATTTTATACGGTCAAAGCATAGAAGCCCTGAGTTCGTCTCCGCTTTTGGGAGAAAGATACGCCGGAGCAATGTCAAATACGGTCTTAGCACCGCTCTGACCTTCTTTGTGAAGCCTGTAAGCCGCTCTTGCGTAAGCAACAAGTATGCTTGATGTGAACTCCGGGTTGGAACCGAGTTTGAGATTGTATTCCACAATGTGTTTGGTCTCACCGTTAATACCGGTCTTGCCGCTGCGGATAACAAAGCCGCCGTGAGGGATACCCTTGTGGTCACGGTCAAGTTCTTCCTGAGTAATGAAATGAACGGTCGTGTCATAGTCTGCAAAGTAGTTTGGCATATTTTTGATCTCGGCTTCTATTTTTGCCTTGTCAGCGCCTTCCTTTGCCACAACAAAACATTCTCTTGTGTGCTTCTGACGAACGGTAAGATCAGGATCTGAACCGCTCCTTACTGCTTCAACGGCAGCGTCTACAGGAATAGTGTACTGCCTTGCATCTGCGACTCCTTCAATGCGTCGTACAGCGTCGGAATGTCCCTGAGAAACTCCCTTGCCCCAGAAAGTATAATCCTTGCCTTCCGGAAGTATGCAGTTTCCGTAAAGTCTTGCGACCGAGAACATTCCCGGATCCCAGCCTACGGAAATTATGCTGACGTTTCCGCCTTTTTTGGCGGCAGCGTCTACTTTTTTGAAATATTCCGGGATCTTTGCGTGTGTGTCAAAGCTGTCTATCGTGCAGAACATTTCCGCAAATTCCGGTCCCTGTACCGGAAGATCGGTAGCGCTTCCTCCGCAGAGGATAAGTACGTCGATCTCGTTTTTATGTTTTGCGATATCGCTGACAGGATATACTTTTACTCCTTCGGTAATAATTTTTACGCTGTCAGGATCGCGCCTTGTGAAAATGCACGCAAGCTCCGTATCAGAAGTTTGTTTTATCGCCAGTTCGGTGCCTCTGCCGAGATTGCCGTAACCAACGATGCCAATTCTTATTTTGCTCATAGCTTCATATCCTTTCCGTGAAAATAAACACAAATACATTATATCACATTTTGCAGGATTTGAAAAGAGATTTTGCAGAATTTGTTGAATATTTTTTGTTAAAGCTCATTCTGAACATATTCACGCACCTGTTTTGCCAGTTCGATATTGATCCCCGCCGCTTTTGCAATTTCTTCTTCGGAAGCCTTTTTGAACTCCTCACGGGTCTTGAAAGCCATAAACAGCTTCTGCGCTTTCTTTTCTCCTATACCTTTTATTTTTGTAAGACCTGTTTCATAGGACTGCTTTCCGTGTTTTTTTCTTTGATATGTTATAGAAAACCGGTGAACTTCGTCCTGTATGCGAGTAACGAGCATAAATGCGGATCTTGTTCCTGAGATCGCTATCTCTGAGCCGGACGTTGCGATCGCTCTTGTGCGGTGGTTGCCGTCCTTTACCATGCCGAAAATTGGAACGTCTATACCCATTTCTCTCAGGATAGGTTCAACGGCGTTTACCTGTCCCTTTCCTCCGTCAAGAAGTATCAGATCGGGCATTCGTGAAAATCCCTCGTCGGTTTCTTCCTCGTCATTATAATGCTTGAAACGTCTTTCAAGAACTTCTCTCATGCTGGCATAATCGTTTTGTATTTTTGTTTCTTTTATAGAAAAGCGTTTGTAAGCCTTTTTAAGCGGTCTGCCGTTTTCAAAAACTACCATGCCTGCTACCATAGAAGAACTTCCGAGATTGGATATATCGTATGCTTCGATATACTGAGGAGGTTCGGGAAGCCCCAGAAGTTTTCCCAGCGCTTCAAGAGCAGCGATCTCTTTTCCTGTTCTGCCGACTTTTATAGCAAGGCTGTCCTCTGCATTTGAACGCGCCATCATTATAAGCCGCAGTCCCTTTCCGCGTTTTTTTGAGGAAAGATCGACGGCCGCGCCGCGCCGCTCACGGAGTATCTTTTCTATCATTTCTGCGTCCGGGAGATCGTCCTCAATAAGTATCTCACGGGGGATCTTTTCACCGTCTGAATAATACTGGAGAATAAAATCTTCCAACATATTCTCACTGCTGTCGGGAGCGCCCAGTTCGTATTCTGCACGGTCAAAAAGCCGTCCTTTGCGGTACATAAGCATGGCAATGCAGGAATTTTCACCGTTCTGCGCCATGGCTATTATATCCGTATCGCGCATATCTTCGTCGATTATTTTCTGACTGTCCGCCGCGCGCCTGATAGCATATATTCTGTCGCGCAGCTTAGCCGCAAGTTCAAAATCAAGATTTTCGGCAGCAGCATTCATCTGTTCGGCGAGTATCTCCGCAGATGCTTCTGAACCGTTCCTGATATAGCTTTCCGCTTGGGAGATCATATCCATGTATTCTTCCTGACCGATAACGCCTCTGCAAACGCCCATGCACTGTTTGATATGAAAATTAAGACAGGGACGGTATTTGCCGAAATCGTCAGGAAATTTTCTCCGGCAGGTAGGCAAAGAAAATACCCTGTTTACTTCTTCCACTGTTTGTTTTGTGACAAAGGTGCTCATGTATGGTCCGAGGAATTTTCCGCTGCCTTTTTTCTGCATTTCTGCTGTTATGCGCGGAAAAGCCTCGTCGGATATTTTTATAAAGCTGTAGCCTTTGTCGTCTTTCAGAAGAATATTATATTTTGGCATATGCTGCTTTATCATTGAACATTCCAGTACAAGAGCCTCATATTCGCTGTCTGTGACGATAAAATCGTAATCGTAAACATGGGATACCATTTTTGCAACTTTGGGGGTGTGATCGGGATTTTCGCGAAAATAGCTTGTAACACGGTTCTTGAGATTTTTGGCTTTTCCGATATAAATTATTTCATTGTTCTTGTCTCTCATTCTGTAAACTCCGGGTGAAGAAGTCAGCTTAGAGGTCTTTTCTCTGAGATATGGAAGTCTATCGTTCATTTTATGCCTTCCTTTCGCGGATCTTCCGTTCTGGATCGTGGGTAAAACCTTTTATTGAATTATAGCACATTTTGTTTGGATTTTCAAGTATGGCAATATCACAATAAGGAGTTGATTATCATTTATCTGTGAATATAAAAAATGCTGAAAATTAATTTCTTATTATGACATAGCTATTATTTTTTTCGGCGTCCGACAATTGCCTTGTAATTCTTTTCCTGTATTATCTTGCCTATGGGGGCGGACAATATTCCGGCAGCAAAACCTATTATCCACACATATTTCCAGCTTATAAAAGATCCGACAAGGCAGATTATGGCAATAATAATTATCCAGTAAGCAGCCTGAAATTTTCCGCATGATATGTTCAGTTCATCTATAACATCTATGCCGTCGGAAGAATGGGGAGCGCTTTCTATAAAATCTGCCGCCCCGGCAGCTCCGGCGCAGGAACGGAAGTCCATACTGCATTTTTCTGCGGCTTTGCAGTATTTATCGCTGCTAAGTATTTCATTTACGGCAGAACGTATGCCGCCGGCAGTATCATCGGTAAGTATGATCCCGGCGCCTGTTTCCGCTGTTCTCCTTGCCACGGCAAACTGTTCTCCTGTCTGCGGATAAAGCACCATAGGCGCAGCCATGTAAAGGCTTTCTGATACGCTGTTCATTCCGCAATGGGTGATAAAAACGTCTGCTTTTGAAAGAATTTCAAGCTGATCGACATATGGATATATTTTTATATTGTCCGGCAATTTGTCATATACGCCGGGATCTGCGGTATTTCCGCATGATATGATAACGTCAGCATTCTGCTGCTTCAGCGCTTTGATGCATTTGCCGTAAAAATCGGGACGATCGTTGATCACTGTTCCCAATGATATGTAGATCAACGGTCTGTCCTTATTTTTGTCCGGTAATTTTTTTGAAAATACCGACGGACCGACAAATTCATAATGTCCGGAAAAACTTTCCGAATACGGCTGAAAACTCCGCGAAGTATAAACGACCGAGTCCGTTTTGTTATCACTCTGTATAAGAGAAAGAACATTTTTTACATGGTATCCGTATGGTTCAAGTTTTTTCAGTTCTTTAGATATTTTCGGAAGTCCGAAGATCATATCTGCTATTTCGCCCGGTGAATTTTTCATATATTTTGAAGAAAGCTGATTAAATGCAAAAGTGCTGGTCGATACCACAATAGGCACATTATGTTTCCATGCATTTAATTTGCCCCAGAAGCAGACCGAATCGGTATATACCACGTCCGGACAGAAAGTTCTGAATTCCTTTTCAAGAAAACTGTTCATATTCATCGTTATGCGAATATCCTGTATTGTCATTTCTGTGGTGGATACGTTTTTCAATCTGTTTTTTTCCTGCTCCGTAAGTTCCGGCAAAAATTCATCACAGGATATGAACTCTGCCCCAACCGCAGAAATTTTATTTTCAAATTCGCTGAAAGAATAAAACCTGACCGCATTGCCGCGCCTGACAAGTTCCTCTGCAACAGGGAGCATGGGATTTGTATGACCATGCGCAGGGATACAGAAAAAAGCAATTTTTTTCAATTGTCGTCACCTTCTTCTTTTCCGTATGCCATGCTGAACAGTTCGGCAAAAGCTCCTTTGGGAGGGATAGCTATACCGCGCTGCTCATCTCCGAGAAGAAGCAGCGTATCTCCCGGTTTGATACCAAATATATCACGCGCCTGTTTTGGTATCACTATCTGTCCTTTTTCGCCGACGGTAGCCGTCCATGCATATTTTCCTTCCGGTCCGTTCATATTTATCACCTCTTAAGTATGATTTGTATAACTTATTATACTTTACTGACTTTTAAAAGTCAATATTATCACTAAATTTTCACTTATTTTTCATATTATTATCACATGGAAATTCTAAATTCAGCCTTTTATTATTACATATATAAAAACGATCCGGTACAAGTATATCCCGTACCGGACCGTTAAAATTATTAACCCTTTACCGCTCCTGCTATAACGCCTTCGATAATATATTTCTGACTGAACAGATAAAAAATTATTATCGGAACTATCGCAAGCACCAGCATTGCCATGAAGCCGCCCCAGTTTACCGACCCGTATGCTCCCTGCATGGCTATCTGTATTGCGACAGGGAGAGTCTTGTTCTGCGTGCCGAGAATAAGATACGGCAGAAGATAATCGTTCCATATCCACATAGCGTTTAGTATCGTGACCGTTATTACCGTAGGTTTCAGTATGGGGAACACTATCCTGAAAAATGTCTGTATCGGCGTGCAGCCATCTATCTCGGCAGCTTCTTCAAGATCCACAGGTACGCTTTTTATAAATCCGCTTAGCATAAAAACCGACAGACCCGCTCCAAATCCAAGATATACAAATATTATCCCTATGGGATTGTTGAATTTTATTTTTGTGACAACGTAGGTCATAGTATACATTACCATCTGGAAAGGAACTATCATACTGAAAACAAACATACTGTAAAGTATTTTAGTGAATTTATTTTTTACACGAACAAGATACCATGCGGTCATTGAGCATAAAAGTGCAATGATAAGCACCGAAAACACCGTTATAAAAAGCGAACGCAGAAAAGCTCCGCCGATACCCGCACTTTTTATTCCGGTGACATAATTGTCAAATCCGGCAAATGTCTCAGACGTAGGAAGCCTGAACGGACTGCCCATGATGCTGAATTTTGTTTTGAATGAATTTATAAAAACAATAAATATAGGGAACAGAAATATTGCCGAAAGTATTATCATAAGAATGAAAATTACCGTTCCGCCGAATTTTTTTCCTGCCGTCATCAGCTTTCTACCTCCTTGCCGCCGGTAAATTTAAGCTGTACAAACGCTATCATGGCAACTATGATAAAAAATATCACAGCCTTTGCCTGACCGACTCCCTGCCAGCCGGCACGTCCATAGAAAGTATTGTATATGTCAAGAGCGAGCATGGCGGTCTTTCTTGCCGGAGCACCTGCGGTAAGCGCAAGGTTCTGGTCAAACAGTTTGAAAGAATTTGTCAGCGTCAGGAATGTGCATATCGTTACGGACGGCATTAACATAGGAATAGTAACGTGCCGGAGCGCCTGTCCGGTAGTAGCTCCGTCTATCTCGGCAGCTTCGTTAAGGTCTTTGGGGATATTCTGCA
The DNA here is from genome assembly GCA_947628405.1 of uncultured Clostridia bacterium. Taxonomy (GTDB): domain Bacteria; phylum Bacillota; class Clostridia; order Oscillospirales; family Ruminococcaceae; genus RGIG8773. The sequence goes on along the minus strand of CANQZR010000069.1, from coordinate 4,178 downwards.
AGCCGGCAATATAAATTACCATCATATATCCGATCAGCTGCCAGTTGGTGAGGATCACAAGTCCCCAGAAGCCGTATTTTGCGCTGTAGCTTATATCCACGCCGAAATAGCTGAGGACGCCGTTTATAATAAGGTTCCAGATATACCCCAGAACTATGCCGCCGATAAGGTTAGGCATAAAGAATATTGTGCGGAATATATTTGTCCCACGGAGAGCCTTTGTAAGAGCAAGCGCAATAAGAAAAGCAAACACATTTACGGTTATGACCGAAACAGCCGTAAAAAGTACCGTGAACCACAGTGCATTTATAAAATCACTGTTGCCGAATACCCTGATATAGTTATCAAAACCCGTCCATTTTGCATTTTCAACGGTGGTAAATTTGTTGAACGACAGGTATATGCCCATAATGAACGGTATAACAAAAGCCATTGCAAAAGCAAGAAGCGTCGGCAGTACGAACAGGGGAAAATATTTTTTCATTTTTACCCGTCCTTTCCGAATTATTCAAGGTGTTCGCTTTCGGTTTTCCAGCTTGATACCACAGTGTTTTTAACGCTGTCCCAGTCGGTGCTGCCCTGTGCGTACTGAAGAAGAGCTGCGCCAAAATCTTCTTTGAATGTCTGGCTCGGGAAAAGAGTGAAATTCCATGGGATATTGTTCTTTTTCGTATCGGCGGACCATTCAAGCACCTCTCTTGTGAGCGGATCGTCCGGCTTTTCGGCGTCGGAAAATGTGTCAAAAGGAGCAATAAATCCAAGACTGTTGGTAACATAATTCTTTCCGCTTTCGGAAGAATACAGCCAGAAGAGAAAATCTGCCGCACCTTTCTGTACGGTTTCGTCAGCCTGCGAATTTATGCACAGGAAATTTTCCGTGCCTATGCAAAGTCCCTGATCTTCTTCACCCGGAATGCCAGTGTAAATGGGAAGATATTTTATATTTTCCGCAGTTACCGTATTGCCTGATATACCGTTTATCTGACTCCACGCCCAGTTGCCGTTCTGGACCATGGCACATTCGCCGAGAGCAAATTCAGCCATGGATTCGTCGGTGATCTTTGAACCGAGCATTTTTCTGTCAACGGTGGAATTATTTATATACAGGTCGAAAATATTTTTGAAATTATCTCCGTATTCAAATGTGATCTCATTTGTAGCGTCGCTTGAAAGGTCAACATTATTGTTTTTAAATTCATAGTAGATAGGAATGTTTGCAAGGTGCGTCTGCCAGCGCCAGTCATCACCGGGTTTCAGGGAGGTGCTTGCAAAAACGCCTTTTATCCCGAGAGCGTCTTTATTGCTCTGCATATCCTCAACAAGAGCTTTAAGCTTTTCAAAATTGTCGATATCCTCCATGCTTTCAAAAGGGACCGATTTGCTGTCAAGGGCGAAATACTTGTCGGTTATTTCTTTATTGTAAATTATTCCGTAGCCTTCAACTGTATAGGGTATGCCATAGCATTTTCCGTCAAAGGAAAGAGCGGAATTTTTGTCCGTAAGATGCTGATAAAGTTCCGTGCCGGTCAGGTCGGCACAGTAATCTCTCCAGTTGGAATATCCGCGCGGACCGTTGATCTGAAAAATGGCAGGCGCTTCGGAGGTCGCCATTTTTGCGCTCAGGGTCTGTTCATAGGTGTTATTTGCGGCTGTTTCAACGATCACGGTGTTTCCTGTTTCTTCTTTGTATGTTTTGACTATCTCTTCATATGCGGTGGCAATTTCAGGTTTGAAATTCAGAAATCTTACGGCTGCGGTCCTGCCTGATTCGTCGGAACTGTCCGATGATCGGGTGTCTCCTCCGCAGCCTGTCAGTACCGAGGAAGCCGTAAGAGCTGCTATAATAAAAGCAAAATGCTTTTTCATATTTTACCGATCCTTTCATTTATCTGTATTTTTGATATGTTCCCGAATGTATGGGACCTTTTCAAATATATTATTTCATAACGGACAAAACTTATGCAAATAAATGAATGGATATCCGAAAAATTTGTGTGATCATCTTGCAGGTACGATCCGGTGCGGAAAAATAAGAAAAAATTCTGAATTTCAGCGGCTGTTTGTATCTTGTGAATTGACATCAGGCGTATTATCGTGCTATAATGAAATATAACCATTTTCTGAAAGGAATGTTTTACAATGAAATATATAAAAACCTTTCTGGCGTTTGTAATGTCGGCGCTGATGATGACTTCCTGCGTTTATGTAAATTACGAACTTGAAGAAAATTCCATGACTGCCCCGAAAAAAACGGAAGTTTCACAGACTTATGAGCTCACCGAGACTACCGAGACTACCAATAATAATATTTCCGCTGAAACGGAAACTTATCCGGAAGAAACCGTTTCCGTCACCGAGAGCACTGTGGAAGAAATTTCCGTTGAAAAGGACGGCAGCTACACATCTCCCGAAGACGTGGCTGAATATATCCACAATTTCGGAACGCTTCCCGGAAATTTTATGACAAAATCAGAAGCTAAAAAACTTGGCTGGAGCGGCGGAGATCTATGGAAGTATGCTGACGGAATGAGCATAGGCGGCGACCGTTTCGGAAATTATGAGGGACTTCTCCCCGAAGCCGAAGGACGGACTTACACTGAATGTGACGTTAATTACAGCGGCGGTCCGCGCGGAGCGGAAAGAATAATTTTCTCAAACGACGGTCTTATATTCTATACCGACGATCATTATGAGAGTTTTACTCAGCTTTATTAAGGACGGTTTAAAATGAAAAATATTATCATTGATCTTGAAAAATTTGACGATAAGGACAGCTTTTACAACTTTATTTCCAAAAAGCTGGATCTTCCGGAATATTTTGGCAGGAATGCAGATGCGCTGCACGATGTTCTTTCGGAGAAAAACGATCTTATAATCACCGTGATAAACGATTCAAAGGCAGGGGAATGGGCAAAGCCTGTAATTGCTGCTCTTTCGGATACTGATAATGTTAAATTTGAAAAAAGCGGCGCAGACATGAAGCGCTCTGATTTTTTCTATGAACTTCCGGAGGAACTTATTGCGCAGACTCCGATAGAGCCGCGCGATCATTCACGGCTCCTGAAAGTTGATCGTATAACGGGCGAGACAGAACATTCCCACTTTTATGATCTGGGCAAATTCCTGAAAAAGGGCGACCTGCTTGTAATGAACGATTCACGTGTTCTTCCTGCAAGACTTTTTGGAGTAAAAGAGGGGACCGGCGCGGTAGTGGAATTTCTTCTGCTTGAACAAAAAGGTGATAAACTGTGGGAAACTCTTGTCCGTCCGGGAAAACGAGCCAAGCCCGGCACAAAATTTTCATTCGGCAATGGACGTCTTACCTGTGAAGTGCTTGAAACCGTAGAAGGCGGCAATCGCATTGTAAAATTTGACTGTGAAGACAATTTCTTTACAGCCTTGGAAGATGTAGGGCAGATGCCTCTTCCGCCTTATATTACCGAAAAGCTGGAAAACAAGGAGCGGTATCAGACCGTTTATTCAAGGGAATTAGGCTCTTCGGCGGCACCTACGGCGGGATTGCATTTTACAAAGGAAATGCTTGAAGAACTTAGCTGTCAAGGTATAAACCTTGCCTATGTAACGCTCCATGTGGGGCTTGGAACGTTCCGCCCTGTAAAGGAAGAAAATGTAATTGACCATAAGATGCACAGCGAACATTTTTTCATGCCGGAGGAAACGGCAGAGCTTATACGCAGGACAAAGGCATCGGGAGGACGGGTAATTGCCGTAGGAACTACCTCATGCCGCACGCTGGAAAGCATAGCTGCAAAATTCGGAGAGATCAGAGCCTGCGACGGATATACGGATATTTTTATCTATCCCGGTTTTGAATTTAAGGTCCTTGACGGATTGATAACAAATTTTCATCTTCCCGAAAGCACCCTGATAATGCTTGTGTCGGCATTTCTTGGTTATGAAAATACCATGAACGTCTATAAGGAAGCCGTCGAGGAACGTTACAGATTTTTCAGTTTTGGCGATGCAATGCTGATCCTGTAAAGAATGTTTATAGATAATGTCATATCACACTAAAAGATTGACTTAAACAAATCGGGATTTAGAGTTGAGAGTTAAGAGTTGAGATATTATAATTTAGCACACCAAACATGATAAACAATAGCTGGTCGAGCTGAGCCCAGCTCGCAGGGTCGAGGGGCAGAGCCCCCGTCGCGCTC